>JANLFZ010000154.1:0-9179 GCA_024653385.1 Thermoguttaceae bacterium
TGCCGCCCGGTGTGACGCCCTGCTGAAGTTCACGCCACAGGTCGGCCCAGACCGCCAAGGCGCTCTCGTTGACCGACGCCACGACGTAGCGGAAGTTCTTCAGGGCGCGCTCGGGGGTCGTCCCTTCGCGCGGGGGGGTGTCGCCAAGCCGGTTCTCGGTCGTGATCCGCGGGTTGTCGGACATAACGGCCTCCAAAGGGTTGAGCGGGCTGTCGGCCATCCCGGCAGGGCGCGCCGGCCGGCCGCCGCTTCACCTCGAGTTACCTCGAGCAACGCAGCCGCGTGCCTCAGATTTGCCGGAGCACTCGGTCGGACTCCGCCCGGTTGGCTCCACGCGGCAAAGCGGTCCCGGTGTCCTCCGGTGTCGAGACGACACCGAGCGACGCCGACTCCTCCCGGTACAGTTCGCAGTCGATCGCCCAGGTCCCCGGTTGGCGGAACCGACACTCGTGCCGCCGCGCACATCGCGAACAGACGGGACGATTCATGGCAACCCCCGGACCATCCAGCCAACGTCGAACGCAACGTGGGACAGGCCACGAGGGGGTTGCAAAACCCGTGCCGCAAATGACGCATGTCTTGCCGTAAAGCCGCAACTCGTTTCTAATGCGTTTGTTACGCCCATCGGGCCATGCGGGACCCGGTGAGCCACGCGAACCGGGGCTGCCCCCGCTGAACCACTTCTTGTGACAGCCGCGACTGGCGCAAAGCACGTATGTCTTTTTGTCCGTGGAGGTTATAGAACTGTTCAGATCCTGAACAGCGCTATGCACCCCGCCGGAGTATTCCGAGCAACGCATGAAATACCGTTATCTCTTCCCGCAAGATCCCGAGGATGCTGCCGGCGGACCCACCGGCGCACCGCACAGCGCGAAGCCCCCAAAGGACCAGGACAGCCCGCGCGGGCCGGTTGAGTCGCGGGACGAGTCCGAGGAGCCTGACGAGCGCGTGGTGTCGGTCTCCGAGTTGACCGCGCGCATTCAGGACATCCTGGAGCGCTCGTTTCCTTCGGTGTGGGTTGCCGGCGAGATCGCCGACTTCGCGCGGCCGCAGTCGGGGCATTGCTATTTCACCCTGAAGGATGACAAAGCCCGAATCTCCGCGGTGGTGTGGCGCATGACGGCCAGCCGTGTCCGATTCGACCTTCACGACGGCCTCGAGGTGATTTGCCGGGGACACGTCGAGGTGTACGCGCCCCGGGGCAAGTACCAGTTGATCGTCGAGGCGATCGAGCCGAAAGGGATCGGGGCGCTCGAGCTGGCCTTGCGCCAGCTCCGCGACCGGCTGGCGCGCGAAGGGCTGTTCGATCCCTCGCGCAAGCGCGGACTACCTCGGTTCCCGCGGCGCATCGCCGTGGTGACCAGTCCGACGGGCGCGGCGATCCGCGACTTCCTCGAGGTGCTGCGCCGGCGCTGGGGCGCGGCCGATGTGCTCGTGGTGCCCGTCCGCGTGCAGGGCGAGGGATCGGCCCAGGAGGTGGCGGCGGCGATCGGCCTGGTCAACCGCCTTGCCCTGCCCATCGACTGCCTGGCCGTGCTGCGCGGCGGCGGGAGCCTGGAGGACCTTTGGGCGTTCAACGAGGAAGTCGTCGTGCGCGCGATTCATGCGTCGCGCATTCCGGTGGTCACGGGCATTGGTCATGAGATCGACGTCACCCTGGCCGACCTCGTGGCCGACGTGCGGGCGCTGACGCCCAGCGAGGCTGCCGAACGCGTTGTCCCCTCGGCCGACGAGATCCTCGGCCTTCTCGGCCAATACCGCCGGCGCATGACCGCGGCGCTGCGTGCCCGGCTCTTGGCGGCGCGGCGGCGGCTGGAGACGCTGGCGGGCCACCGGGCCTTTCGCTGGCCCGCGGCGAGGCTTCACGAATGGGCCCGGCGGCTCGACGAGATCGAGGCACGCTCGAACCGCGCGGTGCGCCAGCGGGTGAAAACCGCCCGCGACCGCATCGAGTCGCTTGCCGGCCGCCTGGATTCGCTCAGCCCGTTGGCCGTACTCGGTCGAGGGTACAGCCTGACCCAGCGGGAGGCGGACGGGCACATTGTCCGGGACGCGGCCGACGTGGTTGCGGGCGAGCGAATCGTCACCCGGCTGGCCGGGGGCCGGCTGACGAGCCGCGTCGAGCCCTAAAGGACCTGGGAAACCGCTTATCCTCCCAGGCCCTATGGCCCGGGGCACCGGCACCCGCTACGGCTTCCACGACTTCCACATGCGCATCGAGCGTTCGAGATGCTCGCGCGCGTCGCCGGGAATGCCGTAGCACATCAGTCCGATCGGACCGCGGTAGCCGATCTCGCGGAGGGTCGCCAGGAGTTGCCGGTTGTCGAAATCGCCGCGGTCCAGCGGCTGGATCAGCCCGTTGGTCCAGGTCTTGCTCCCGAGTTTCGCCCCATTGATGGTCACGGCGAAGATCCTTGCGGCATTGTCGCGGAGCACGGGCCGGTAGTCCTTGTCGCCATCGATCATCAGCCAGTGGCAGAGGTTGAAGTTCGCGCCCACGCAGGGGTGGTCGACCTTCTTCACCACGGCCAAGGCGTCCAGCAGGCTTTGGGTCCAATCGCCGGTGTGGTGGTAGATCGAGATCCGCAAGCCGCAATCGCGTGCGAGGTCGCCCAGCTCGCGCAGGGTCTTGACCGCTTGAGGCTCGCCCTTGGGGTCGCCCGGCGGCAACCCTTGCAAGAGCACGCTGACGGTGACCGGCCGGCCTCGCAGCGCGCGGATCGCTTCCGGCACGCGCGGATCGAAAGGCCGGGCATCGGGCTTCACGTTGATCGTCGTGTGGACGAGGTACAGCGTCACGCCCGCCTCGTCGAGCACCTTGAGGTTCTTTTCGCGGTTCTCATCGAGCCACAAGGGGTAGCCCACTCCGTCGAAGCCCAGTTCGCGCAGCATTTGCGCTTGCTCGGGCAGCGACCGCTTCTTCGCGTCGTGCGTGTCGACGCAAAAGCCGTAGAGCTTGGGCGACCACGCGGCCGGTTCGGCGGCCGGGACGGCCCGGACCAGCATCACGCCCGCAAGGATCGTCAGGAACGCGAAAACGCAAGTACGAATCGGAAAAGACATCGCCAGGCTCCGTCTCGGGGATACACGAGGAGGTAATGGTTCGCGGGGAGTGTCCTAATCTTCGCGGCGAAGGATCGCGAAAATGGGACTGCCCCCTTCGGACGTGAAGGGGACAGTCCCCGTGGACGGTCACGCTAGGGGAACACGGTGATCCCGGGTTTGGGCAGGGGGTAGTTGCCCGTCGCGTCGGGCTTGACCGGCGCATCCATGTCGAGACGCACGTCGGCCAGCTTGGGGGCGAATTCCCAGTCGGCCGCCACCACTTCCTGCCAGGTGACGGGCTTGCCCGTGTAGCACGCGATCTGCCCCATGACGGCCATCACCGTGCTGTCGATCATCGTGCCCGCGTCGTTGATCGGCTTGCCCTCGCGGATCGAGCCGATCAGGCGTTTTTGTTCTTCGGTGTGGGGGTCGTTGCGCGGGCCCTGGTAGCGCCACGGGGTGGGACCGTCGATGCGGCAGGCGTTCCAGTTGCAGGTGCCCTTGGTGCCCATGATGATGTCGTTCCAACTGTCGTAGCAACCCGCCTGGGTGCGGCACAGCGCGTACAACCGGACCCCGCTCTTGAACTCGTACACCACGGTGTGGTGGTCGAACATGTCGCCGTAGACCTCGCCGTAGGAACTCGATCGGCCACCCAGGCCGAAGCACCACGTGGGGTTCTCCTCGCGGAGCACCCAGCGCATGCGGTCGAGGTTGTGGACAAGCGACTGGGTGACGTCGTCGCCGGAAAGCCAGCGGAAATGGTACCAGTTCGAGAACTGGTACCGGGTTTCGTTGAGCTTCGGATCGCGCGCGACCGTCTGGTACGGAGCGCGGAGGAACATCGACTGGATCGCCACCACGTCGCCCAGCCCGCCGGCGTGGATCCGCTCGACCTGGGCCTGGTAGCCGATGTCGTAACGGCTCTCGTGGCCGGAGACCAGCGAGAGCCCCTTCTGCTTGGCCATCTCGGCCACGCGGCGCAGGCGTTGGCAGCCGGCCGGGTCGATCGCGTGGGGCTTCTCGATGAACACGTGTTTGCCGGCCTTGATGGCCTCTTCGGCGTAGAACGCGTGGTACTTCGACGCGCAGGCGATGAGCACCGCGTCGCTGGCGGCGATCACCGCCTTGTAGCCGTCCAGCCCGAAGGTGCACGTGTCGGCCGTGGCCACGAACTGGTCGGGAAACTGGCTCTTGAAGTACTGCTGCTTGGCCCGCATTCGCGACTCGAACACATCGACCATGCCGGCCAGCTTCACGTCCTTGCCGAGGCTCAGGGCCTGGGCGCCGGCTCCGCTGCAACGGCCGCCGCAGCCGATCATGCCGATGCGGATTTCCTGCTTGCCGGCCGCGTGGGCCGATCGGGCGATCGAAAGCCCGGCCGCGGCGGCCGATGCGACCTCCACCGATTTCTTCAAGAATTCCCGACGCGACGGGCGGCTCGAAGCATGCTGTTCGGACATGGGCATCTCCCTGGCTGGCGGTTTCTTTGGTGGGACTCTCAGTGCCCCGGTTCAGCCGCTCATGGTAGCCGCCAAACGGCGCCTGTCAACCAGGTCCGGCGTCGCGCGAGCCGCGCCGTCCCAACACCGGCGGTTTGCCGCGACCCGCCGCGTCTACGGCGAGGAGGCGAACCCCATCGCCTTGAGTTGCTCGTCGAACCCGGCGGGCAGGTCGGCAAGCGGCTTGGCCGCGTCGCGCGCGGCATGGCGGAGCAGGTTGCGCAGCAGGCGCTCGGCCACGGGGTTCGGGCCGAGGTTCTCGCGGATCCGCAGCGTGTTGACGATGAACCGCCCGGCGCCAAGCTCGTACACCGCGATCATCAGGCCCGACGAGTACGCCTGCGAGGCGTTGATCCCGCCGCAAACCGCCTCGGCCGGCGGGTCCTGCCCGACGAAGGCGATGTCGGGAATCACCTCGCGGTAGACCGCGTAATCCATCACGCCGGGCGCGGGCAGGCCCTCGAAGATCGGATGGCGCTTGTTCCATTCGTCCTTGTGGTACAGCCACGAGGGCAAGCCGGCGATCGTCCCCTTGTTCCGAAGCGGCAACCAGCCGGTGGGCTGGTCCTTCTTGGCCAGCACGTTCGGCGAAAGGAAGACGGCGGTCGAACCCCGGGCGATCCGCCGCGCGAGGTCGGCCCACGCGGCCGCGTCGCCGGGGGCTTTCGGCGCCGACGCCACCAGGACCACCTCGCGCCCCGCGGACGTGGCGCCGAACGGCCGGGTGCGGATGCCGTGCTCCGCGAGCCAGCGGGCCAGACCGGCGTCCTCGCCAAAGAGGACCACCTCGGCCTCGACGGGCGGCATCTCGGCCGGGTCGCTCACGTAGAACTCCGCCTCGCCGCCGGCCGCCGCCGCGCCGCGCTCGAACGTGGCCAGGAAGCGGTACTTGCCCGACGGGCCGTCGATCACCATGTCTTCGGCAAACAAGGGGGTGACCATGGGTGGCTCGGGCTTGCCGCGCGGGTCGGCAATCGACACCGTCACCGTGCGCTCGAAAACGCGCGCCTGGTTCGGTCCCACGACCTGAAGCCGCACCGGGTACTTGCCGGGCAACAGGGCGTCTTCGTTGGCCAGCACCGCTTCGAGCCGCACGGGCGTCTTGCGGTAGAGGTTCACCGGCTCGGCGAACAGGCACAACCGCAAGGGCGCGAAGCCGTCGAATACCGCGTCCATGGTGCCCGGCTTCAGCTCGCGGAACGTCGTCCAGAGGCCCTCGGCCGTCATCCCCTGATCGACCGTGCCGGTCATGCTGTGCCCGACCACGTTCGGGTTCGAGCGGATCGCATTGAGGCCCAACAGACGCTGGCCGGCCATGCGCGCGATGCTCTGGGCGAAGAAGTCCTCGGGCCGGTCGAAGGCCTCGTCGAGCTTCCATCGCTGGTAGTCGGCCACGAACTGGTCGCGCCACGTACGGTAGAGTTGGGCGTCCTCGACCTCGGTCTTGCCGAGTCGTTCGTAGTGCCGCACGATGCGCAGGAGGTCCATCGCGCTGCCGATGCCGTACTCCGACAGGAACACGGGCTGGCCGTTCCCGTGGAGCGTGCGGAGGGTGCGCACGATGTCGGCCGTGTGCGGCACGCGCTGATAGGGGTGCGTGTCGGCCAGAACGTCTTCCCAGACCGTCGAGCCGGGGTTGCTGAGCGTGCCGATGGACGTTTCCCGGCGGCCCTCCCTGAACAGCGCGAAGGTCGCCGGCCGAGGTCGGGGGCCGGGCTTGAGTTGGCCGTAGCTCCACGGACCGTTGGGGTTCTGCGTCGGGCTGAAATCGGGCGCGGCGCGATAGGTCTTGCCGGAGGCGGTCTTGATCGCGACGTCCAACGACGTCGAGTCGGCGCCGTAGTTGCCGTTGCCGTAGCCGACCGCGCAGTCGATCGTGTCGCCGGCCTTGACCGCCACGAGGCCGGCGTACTTCGCCTCGGGGCCTCCCCGGCCGACGTTGATTTCGCCGTCAAACAGCACCGTGTCGTTGTGGAGCACATGGACATCGGTCGTGGCCCGCTCGGCGATGCTCGTGAAGCGGGCCTCGACCTCTACCTTGTCGTCGGCCGGAGCGGTCCACCGCACCACCGCGTACTCGCCATCGCGTCCCGGATGAAACGAGAGCTGTCCCGGCTGCCACGTGATGCCCAGGGCCTTGATCACGTGGTCGGTCGAGTTCCGCGTGACGCACGGATCGACGCGTTCGAGGTTGCGCCACACCTCGATGCCCGCGACGCTGCCGCTTTGCTGGTCCCAGCGCCCGCTGTTGAGCATCACCATCCGGCTGTCGTCCAGCTTGCGCAGCGACGGCAAGAGCGACACGGCGTGGCGGAAGACCGGCCCGTCGGGCGTTTCGTTCAAGAGGCCCCAGATGGCGACGCTGGGATGGTTGCGGTCGCGGCGAACCATGCCCAGGATCGACTCGTCGTACCGCTCGGGCATCTTGGGCGAGTCGGCCAGGCACCAGCTCGCGTAGGCCTCTTCGTAGACCAACAGGCCGATTTCGTCGCACAGGTCGAGTTGATAGCGCTTGGCCACGCCGGCGATGAAGCGGATCGCGTTGAACCGCATGGCCTTGGCGTTGACGAGATCGCGGCGGAGGATGTCGGGGTCGTGGGGCATTTCCAGCCCGATCGGGCAGCAGTTGCCCGTGTGCGAGCAGCGGAGGTAGATCCGCCGGCCGTTGAGCCGGAACGCCCCCTTTTCGAAGCGGAAGTCGCGGAAGCCCGTGCGCACCGAGGTCTCGTCGAGCCCCGGCGGACTGCCCGCCAAAAGGCGCACCGTCACGCGGTACAAGAAGGGGTCATTAAGGTCCCACAGGCGCCAATGGGGCACGGCAACCTGTGTCTCGACGAGCGTCTCGCCGGGCGGCAACTGGCGGTCGAGCGGGGCCAGGACGACGGTCTGGCCGCTTGCGGCCGGGGCGATGGCGAACTCGAGCCGGCCGGCCACCGGGTTGGCCGACGCGTTGTGGACGGTCGCCTGGATGCGCACCGCCCCGGTCTTCCAATCGGGCCGCGCGAACAGGTCGTCGATGCGCACCGCGGGAACCAGGAGCAGCTCGACCGAGTCGATGATGCCGCCCTGGTCCCAGGCGCTACCCGAGGTGTACGGCAGCGCCTTGTTGCGGTGCGGGGTCTCGGCCAGGACGATGCCGTCGATGGGCGTGTGGATGGGGTTGAGCACGCGCACCGCCAGCCGATTGACCGCGCCCGGCTTGACCGCGTGGGTCACGTCGAGGGTGAACATCGATTCGCCCCCTTCATGCGTTCCGACCGCCACGCCGTTGAGCCACACGTCGGCCTTGTAATCCACGGCCCAGAAGCGCAGCAGGGTTCGGCCGCCGGGCCGGTCGTTGGCCGGCGCCGTGAAGTCGCGCCAGTACCAGGCCACCCCGTGGTAGCCGGGGAAGGCATCCTGGATGATCCACGGCACCTTGGTCTTCTTCGCCCCCGGCCGCGGCGATTGGAACCACTTTTCTTCGAGGCCGATGTTCTTGGGATCGGGGGCCAAGAGCCAGTCGGACCCGTCGAGCGGGATGACGGCGCGGGCCGGCGCCGCGATGCCGGCCGCGGCGGATGCGTCCCCCTCGGCGTTCCTCGCCGACAGGACGATGCCGACAAGCCCCAGGACCCAAACCGCCAATTGCCAGTCGTGCCTCATGGCAAGACCCTCTCCGCGGAATCGAGAAAGACACCCGGTCAGATCCGACACGAGCAGGCTACTTGGCCGGCCGGGCCATGTCAACGGCGGGGGCCTCTTGACCCCGCGGGGGCAGCCCGGGCGCCTAAAGCTTGATCGCCTTGTCGGCGATGTCCTTGCGGCACCATGCGCCTTCCCAACGGATCTTCCGTACCGCCGAATACGCGTTCAGCTTGGCCAACGCAATCGTGTCGCCCAAGGCGGTCACGCCCAGCACCCGGCCTCCGGAGGTCACGACCTGGCCTTCGCGCAGAGCCGTGCCGGCGTGGAAGACTTTCACGTCGGGCAGGGCCGCGGCGTCGTCCAGCCCGCGGATCGGAAGCCCCTTGGGGTACTCGTCGGGGTAGCCCTCGCTAGCCATGACCACGCACACGGCGGGGCGCGGGTCCCACTCGAGCGGCGGGATCCGGTCGAGCCGCCCTTCGACGGCCGCTTCGAGCACGTCCAACAGGTCGGTCTTCAACCGCATCAGCAGGGGCTGCGTCTCGGGGTCGCCGAAACGGACGTTGTACTCGAGGACCTTGGGACCCTGGTTGGTGATCATCAATCCGGCATAGAGCACGCCGCGGAACGGGCGGCGCGATCGCTTCATGGCATGGACCGTGGGCACGAGGATGTGCTCTTCGATCGCGTGGAGCATGGCATCGTCGACCAGGGGCGTGGGGCAGTAGGCCCCCATGCCGCCGGTGTTGGGGCCCTGGTCGCCGTCCTTGGCCCGCTTGTGGTCCTGCGCCGGCTGAAGCGTCACGATCGTCTGCCCGTCGGTGATGGCCAGCACGCTGGCCTCTTCGCCGTGGAGGCGTTCTTCGATCACCAGTTGATTGCCTGCCTCGCCGAAGACCCTTTGCCGGGCGATGCGGTCGACGGCCTCGAGAGCCTGCTGGCGGTTATCGCAGACGATCACTCCCTTGCCGGCCGCCAGGCCGTCGGCCTTGACCACGATCGGCA
>JANLFZ010000154.1:9189-12465 GCA_024653385.1 Thermoguttaceae bacterium
CAACCCGGCGGCCTGCGGGCGGGGCGCCAGCGTCAGCACCACGATCGGCACGTCGTCGCGCTGTTGCAGGAACGTGACGGCCCGCTCGAAATCGCGAAAAGTGCGGTAGTCGGCCGAGGGGACGTTCGCGCTGCGGAGCAGGTCCTTGCAGAAGACCTTGCTCGATTCCAGCTCGGCGGCCGCCTTCGTCGGCCCGAAGATGCGAAGCCCTTCTCGTTCAAAGACGTCGACGATTCCGGCGGCCAGCGGTGCCTCGGGCCCGACGATTGTGAGCCCGATGCGGGCGTCCTTGGCGAAGCGCACCAGCCCGGCGAAATCGTCCGCCCGGAGGTTGACATTCTCCGCGTCCCGAGCGGTGCCCGCATTGCCCGGGGCGACATACACGTGTTCGGCCCGCGGGCTTTGGGCGATCTTCCACGCCAGGGCGTGCTCGCGCCCGCCATTGCCAACGATCAAGATGTTCAAGGGACAACCTCCCGGGTCACCGTTCACGGGGACACCACCCGAGAACCCGACGGGCAGCCTCCCAGGCCCCAAGAACCGTGATTGTAGGGATGGCACGCCGCGGCGGGAAGGCGGCCCTTGCCGAAGAGCCGTTGACACCGCGTGTCGGGCCGACCATAACAGGGATTGCAGGGCTGATTCGGTCGTCCCTCGTCAGGCGAACCCGCCACCTTGCCGGCCCATCGCGCGTGGATGGCGTGGTTCGTCCCGAGAGGACGAGTGTGCTGATTCTCTGGAAACCGATTCAAGAACCATGGCGGACCCCAACGGCCAGGCGCAAACCGAGCAACCGGCTGCCGGGCCGTGCGTGCCGGTTGCCCCGACGCGGCGGGGCATCTTGGCATCGGTGTTCGGCACGGCGTTCGGGTGGGGCATGTCGGCGCTGGGGGCGGCCACCGGGCTGTGGGCGGCGGCCACCGCCCGATTCCTGATGCCCAACGCCCTGGCCGAACCGCCCCGCCGCATCAAGGTCGGACCCCCCGCCGACTACCCGCCCGGCAAGGTCGAAACCCGTTTTCAACCGCAGCACGGGATATGGGTCGTCCACGGGGTGTATCGGAACCGGCGACAAATCTACGCCCTGCGATCGGCTTGCACCCACTTGGGCTGCATCACCATCTGGCAGGAGAACGAACAGCGGTTCAAATGCCCTTGCCACGGCAGCGGGTTCTACGCCGACGGGATCCACTTCGAGGGCCCCGCGCCACGGCCGCTGGAACGCTGCGCCATCCGCCTCGCCTCGGACGGGCAATTGGAGGTCGACATCAGCAAGACCTTCCAGGAGGAACTGGGGCAGTGGGAAGATCCGCAGAGTTTCGTGGAGGTGTAGGGCCGCATGGCGTTACGCGACCGGATCCGCCGCTGGCAGCTTTGGCGGAGCATCTTCCGGCACCCCGCGCCGGTGGACCGGCGAAACCGCGTCGCCGTCGTCCTGACGAACCTGGTCCTTCATCTCCATCCGGTGGCGATCCCGCAGCACGCGGTGCGGTTCCACTTCACCTGGTGCATGGGCGGGATCACGTTCTTCTTGTTCCTCGTCGAGACGGTCACGGGCGTGCTGCTGATGTTCTACTATCGGCCCACGCTCGAATGGGCCTACAACGACATGTTGGCCCTGCGCGACGTGGTCTCGTTCGGCGTGCTGCGGGAGATCCATCGCTGGGGGGCGCACGCGATGGTCATCGCGGTGATGCTCCACATGCTCCGCGTGTTCCTGACCGGCAGTTACAAGCCGCCGCGCGAGTTCAACTGGGTCGTGGGCGTCATGCTCCTGGTGCTGACCCTGCTGCTGTCGTTTACCGGCTACTTGTTGCCGTGGGACCAGCTTTCGATCTGGGCCGTGACCGTCGGTTCGAACATGGCGCGCGCCACGCCCCTGGTGGGACACGAAGGGCCGTTCCAGCACGTGCTGAGCGTCGACGGCGTGGACCTGATCACCAGCGGCAGCGACGCGCGGTTCGTGCTCCTCGGCGCCCGGTCGGTCGGCGAAGAGGCACTCAACCGGTTCTACGTGCTCCATTGCGTGGCGATTCCGCTGGTCGCCGGCTTCTTGATGGCCCTCCACTTCTGGCGCGTGCGCAAGGACGGCGGCATCAGCGGGCCGCTGTAAGGTTCAGGGTTCAAGTTCCAACGCCAATCGCCTCACCGTGCCCTCCTCCGAGTTCCTCGACGACATCGCCTTCCCCTTGGGCTGGTACTACCTGGCCGCCGCCGGTCTGAACGCCGGCGCCGCGTGGCGCGCGTGGGGGCGCGGGTCGTGGGGCAAGACGGCCGCCTGGCTGGCCGTGGCCGCCGCGTTCGCCGCGCTGGGCGCCGCGTCGCTTGGGGGCCATCCCGCCGGTTTGCCCGAGGCCGTCCGTCAGGGCATCGACGCGGTGTTGGGCCCGGTGACGCTCACGTTCGGCTCGCTGGCCTTCTTGACGGCGTTGTATGTGGCCCGGCGCTGGGTGGTTCGCCCCGCCGTGGCCTGGTCGGCCTTGAACGTGGCGCTGGCGTTCTTGGGCCTCTCGCTGGTCGACCCCGATTTCGCGGGCGTCGTGCTCAAGCCCGACAATGTGCCCATCGTCGCGATGGTGTTCCTGTTGGGTTATTTCACGTGGCTTGGCGCGGCGCAGGCGGTCGAAAACGACGGCCGGCTGGCGCGGGGCGAGCCGCCGGTCGAACGCCGGTACGCCAGGTCCACGCTGGTCTGGCCGGACCTGGTATACATCGAACTGATCGCGATGGTGATCCTGACCGCGCTGTTGATCGCGTGGTCGCTGGTGCTCCGGGCGCCGTTGGAGCAGCCGGCCAATCCCGTGGTCACCCCCAACCCGTCGAAAGCCCCCTGGTACTTCCTCGGCCTCCAGGAAATGCTGGTCTTCTTCGATCCGGCCGTGGCCGGGGTCATCCTGCCGGCCTTGATCATCTTCGGACTGGCGGCGATTCCCTACCTCGATGTCAACCCCAAGGGCAGCGGCTATTACACGATCGCCCAGCGCCGCTTCAGCTACGTGGTCTTTCTCTTCGGGTTCCTTCAGTTATGGATCCTGTTGATCCTGGTGGGGACCTTCCTGCGCGGTCCGAACTGGAGCTTCTTCGGCCTCTACGAGTACCGCGACCCGCACAAGGTGGTTGCCCAGAACAACGTGAAACTTTCCGAGTACTTCTGGGTACACCGTTTGGGCCGCGCGGTTCCCCAGGTGCCGCCGGGCGGTGGGACGCTGGCGCGGCTCGGCGGGATCGTCTGGCGCGAGATTGCCGGGATCGCGGCTTTGGGGCTCTATTTCGTCG
>JANLFZ010000155.1:0-9893 GCA_024653385.1 Thermoguttaceae bacterium
CGTCCAGGATCGCCCAGGCAAGGCTCTCGAGAGTGTGGCGGGCAGGCACGGCAATTCGGCGCCACGCGGAACCGAGCGTCACCATGAAGTAGTACACCCCTTCGCGGAACTCCGCTTCCTGGAACCGCAAGTTCTTCTGCCATTCGGGAAAGTACGGCTGGAACCACCGTTGCCAGACGCCGAAATCGCGTTCTTCGCGAGGTTTTTCGCCCCACTCGCCGCATTCCTCGGCTTCGTCGCTCTCCCCGTCCGCATCGGCCGCGGTCGTGCCATCGTCAGGAACCCGGCTCAATTCGTCGGTGTATGGCAGAAGCGCGTAAAACCCCCGCGCCTTGTAGAGGACCTCGAACAACGCCTCGCCGAACTCCGTGCGACGGATGCCGCGAATCGGCCACGTCTGGCCCTTGACCGGTCGGCCGAGTTCGAGGTCGACCGCTCCGAACATCTCCAAGAGCGCCAGATTGCTCGCGCGTGACGTGCTGTAGGCCAACAGGGAGAGTTCCGATGGCTTTCGCCGGCGGGAACCCGCCTTGGGAATCGAGGTCCAGCAGTGCATGACGTCGAAGAACATCCCACGGCCCCATCTTGCGTGGCCTTTCCCGATCGTCTCCCCCGACGAGCGAAGCAGCCACGCCTCGAGCAGGTTGAAGTAGCGTTCCGTGGGGTTGAGCGATTCCCACTGTGCGAGCATGAACGGATTGAGAACGAGCTTGCCCGTACTCCTGCCCGACCCTTCCGGCACGGCCAACTGCGTGGTTCGGAGCAATAAGTACAACCCGTGCAGGGCCGGGAACGACCGCTGCTGCGGCCGTTCGAGCGGCGGGCGCAAGGGCTTGCTCATCTTCTCGTCCAACTCGAAGAGCCGGTCCAACGGCAAGAAGTGGTACTTTCCCGTGGCCCGCACGCCCTCGGGACCGATGAAATCCAACAGCGTCTGAAAGTCGCGGAGGATGGTCCCCGGTTGGTCGAAGTCGATCGCCTGGCGGCGGAGCGTCTCTTCGTGCTTCTTGCTCGCGGACATGGCGGTCACACCTCCCTGGGCACGACGAACGGCGCGCGGTATTCGCGCGTCAAGAGCTTGTCGGCCTCGGCATCGCCGAGGAACTTCTCGGTCTTGGGATCGAATTTCAGGGGCCGGCCCACGCGGAACGTCGCCTTCTTCAGATCGACCCCCAGCCCGACGAGCATCTCGCGGAACCACGCGAAGGTCTTGTCGACCTCCTCGTGGTCGCCCAGTTCGGGAGGCTTTTTCGCAAGCGGGGCGTCGTGGCCCAGGCGGTACGAGATGTTGGCCAGGTGGCACAGGGCGCTGGAGTAGTGCCCTTCGAGGATGTGGGCGTCGAGGTCCTGCGACCGGCGCGAACGCACGCAGGCGATGAAGTTCTCGAAGATGTTGCTGCCGGGTCCACGCGGGGCGGTGGGGTTCTTCACGTCGGCCGGACTGGTCACCGTGATGGGCTCGACCTTGCCCTTGGAGTCGAACACCCGGTCGTCGCGGCCCCCTTCGGTCTTGAACTCCGTGACCTCGAAGATCATCTTCGTCGGGCCGAAGTCGAAGACGGCGAACTGGAGGTTGGGCGTCTGGCCCTGGTCGTTCCACAGGAAACGCCCGCCCACGCTGATCACCGCATTGGGGAGCGTGGCGTTGGGGATCTGCCACCGCGTGGCGTCCATGGCGTGGACGCCGTTGTTGCCGATGTCGCCGTTGCCCGTGTCCCAGAACCAGTGCCAGTTGTAATGGACGAGGTTCTCGTGGTAGGGCTGCATGGGGGCCGGGCCGAGCCACAGGTTGTAGTCGAGTTCGGGCGGCGGGTCCTTGGGCGGCTTGTGGCCGATGCTGTTGCGCACGCGATAGCTCCGCCCGCGCGCCACCAGCAGCCGCCCGAACTTGCCCGCGGCAATATCGCGGGCGAGCTGCCAGCCGTTTCCGCTGCGGCGCTGGGTGCCGTGCTGCACGATGCGCTGGCAGCGCCGCGCGGCCTCGACGCACTGCCGGCCCTCGAACACGTTGTGGCTACAGGGCTTCTCGACGTACACGTCCTTGCCGGCCTGGCAGGCCCAGATCGTCACCAGCGAATGCCAGTGGTTGCAGGTGGCCACCGAGACGGCGTCGAGGTCCTTGTCTTCAAGCGCCTTGCGGATGTCCTGGAAGCACTTCGGCGCGCCGCCGCCTTGGCCCTGGATCTGCTTGATGCGACCGGCAAACAGGCGGCGGTCGGGGTCGATGAGGTGCGTGACGCGCACGCCGGGGATCTTGAGAAACTCGCCGATATGGTCGCCGCCGCGTCCTCGGATGCCGGCCACGCCGACGCAGATGGCGTCGTTGGCCCCGAACACGCTGCCGGTGGACTTCGTTCCGGCGATGGTGACCGTCGCGGCGGCCCCGACGGCCGCGGCAAGGAAGGTGCGTCGATCGTGACGTGGCATGGGTTCTCTCCTGGCGGGGAAATCGACCCCATCCTAGGCCCGCGCCCCGGGAAGCACAAGGGACGCGAGCAACGGACCGATTCACGGGGTAAGCCCCGTGACATCGACCTCGAGCCGCCTGGCAGCCCGGATCATCTCGTCCCAGGTGACCTTGCCCCCGGCCAGCGCGGCCTCGCGCCCAAGGATGCAGGCCAGCGTGCTGTTGACGCTTGTGGGCACGGTCGGATTATCGCAGATGCCCTTGGTAACGTTCGTGTGGAACAGCGCGATATTGCGTTTGGCCCCCTCCTCGTAGAGGTTCGTGACGGTGCCGCCTCGATAGCCCTGGGACCCGCCGCGGATCCAGATCTTGCCGCCGTTGTACTCGCCCTGCATGTAGGCGCCCTGGCCATAGACGAAGCAGCCGCAAAAGGGCTCGGCGTTGTTGTTCTGGACGTGCTCGCCCACATGGTTCAGGATCGCCCCATCGGCGAACTCGTAGGTCAGAGAGAACACGTCGTGGCTGTCGCCGTGGGGGTTTTTGCGGGCCCGGCGCGAACAGCCGGTGGCGCTGGTCGGGGGCTTGTCGCCGAGGATCCACAAGGCGGCATCGATCGCGTGGATCCCGGCGTTGACCAGCAATCCGCCGCCCAGGGCCACGTCGTTGACCCAGATCAGCCCGGTCAGACGGCTCGAGATGTCCTTGGTCAAGGGCGGGTCGTTCCAGCCCTCGTCGAAGTAGTGCGAGGCAATCAGGGCGATCTTTCCCAGCGCGCCGCGGTGGGCCCGCTGGACGCACTCCTGCCATAGCGGCTCGGTGCGGATCTGGAAATCGACCAGCATGACCTTCTTGGCTTGCGTTGCCCGCTTGCCCAACTCGGCGATGGTCAGGCAGCCCGGCACGTCGCAGGCCACGGGCTTGGCCATGTAGACGTGGCAACCGGCGTCGAGGGCGGCCTTGGCGTGTTCGGGAAAGACCCAGGGCGGGGTTTCCAGGACCACCGCGTCGACCTTGCTGTCGATCAGGCGCCGGTAGCCCAACAGCCCGGAAAAGCGGCGCGCCTTGTCGACGCCCAAGCCGTCGCCGGCGGCGGCAGCCACGTGGGGAAAATAATCGGCCACGGCGGAGACCTTGTACCCGCCGTGCTGCGCGAACAGCCCGGCGATCCATCGGCCGCGCCCGCCCAAGCCGATCACGCCGATTTCGACCTTGGAGTTGGCCTCGGCGCCACGGACGGCGCCGGGCTGGACGATCGCGATCGTGGCTGCCGCCGAGGCGGCGCCGGCGACAAAGGCCCGCCGGCTGAGGTGCTGCTTGACGTTCATCGAAGAAAACTCCCTAAGGTTCCGGTAAACAGGCCCGGCCCGTGGACGGTTACGGTTACCGGCATCCTATCCGCTTTGACGAGAGAACTCAACGCGCCGCGACGACCCGGGTGGGTGCCGGCCGAACGCCTTGCGTGCCGCGCCGCGTTACAATAGCCTGTTGCTTGGCGCGCTGGGTGCCGCACGTCCAACCCCGGAGGGACTCGCCGTGGAAGGCCTCGTGGTGGTCTTGATCATCGTGGCGATCATCGCAACCGTCGCCGGACTGGGCTATTATCAGCAGAAGAAACGGACCGAGGCGTGGCAGCGCGTCGCCGCGGAATTGGGTCTGGAGTACATCGCGCCGGGGGCCGGCCTGGAGTCGCGCTTCGGTTACCTGCGGCTGTTTCAGCAGGGTCATTCGCGCAGGACCACGGGCGGCGTCACCGGCGACTCCGGCGACATGGAAATCACCGTGGCCGACTACCGATACACGACCGGCCACGGCAAGAGCGCGCACACCCATGCGCAGACGGTATGCATTCTGCGCCGGCCCGCGCTCGATCTTCCGGCGTGCTATTTGCGGCCTCAACGGCGCATCGCCGACTTGCTCGGCAAGCTCTTCGGCGGTCAGGACATCGAATTCGCCGACGATCCCGAGTTTTCGTCGGCCTACGTGATCCAGGGGCAAGACGAGGCTGCCGTCCGGGCCCTGTTCACGCCCCAGCGCCGGGCGCGCTTCGCGGCCCAGCGCGGCAAGAACTTCCACTTCGAGGCCCAGGGCGATACGTTCCTCTTCCATACCGGCCGCCGCGTCCCGCCCGAGCAAACCAAGGAACTCATGCAGCAGGCGATCGAGATGCTCCGGGTGCTCGCGTAGGGCCTGCAAGGCGTACGTGCGAGCCGGCAGCGTTTCCGAAAAGCGAGGAGAAAGAAACCCCATGAATCCACGGTCGCGGACTCTGGCGAAGGGACTGGCCTTGGTCGCCGCGTGGTGGCTGGCTTCGGGCCTCGGGGCGTTCGGCGCGGATGCCAAGGATGCGGGGCGAGCCCCGGACTGCCTCGTGCCGTTCGGCATCCGCGTGATCGACGCCCAGACCGGCCGCGGCGTGCCGCTGGTCGAACTCGAGACGGTCAATCACCTCAAATGGGTAACCGACAGCGCCGGCTGGGTGGCCTTTGCCGAACCCGGTCTTATGAACCAGCGCGTGTTCTTCTACGTTCGCAGCCACGGGTACGAGTCGCCGAAAGACGGGTTCGGGTTTGGCGGTACGGCCCTCGAGACCATCCCCGGCAAAAAGGTCACCCTCCGAATCACCCGGCAAAACGTGGCCGAGAGGCTCTACCGCGTGACCGGCGAGGGCATCTACCGCGATAGCGTGCTCTTGGGCGAGCCGGTGCCGACGGCCCAACCGCTGGGCGCCGGAAAGGTCGCCGGCCAGGACTCGGCGTTCGCCGAGATCTACCGGGGCAAGATCTTCTGGTTTTGGGGCGACACCGCGCGGATGAGCTACCCGCTGGGTCATTTCTGGATGGCCGCGGCGACCTCCGAACTCCCCGGCCAGGGCGGCCTCGATCCATCGGTCGGCGTCCAGCTCCGCTACTTCACCGACCCGGAGGGGTTCAGCCGCCCGGTCGCACGCCTCGGAGTCGACAAGGGCCCGATCTGGGCCGACGGGTTCCTGGTGCTGCCCGACGAGTCGGGACGCGAACGCCTCGTGTGCCATTACGTCCACGTCGAGTCGCTCGCCAAGGTGCTCGACCACGGCTTGGCGGTGTTCAATGACCAGAAGGGAGAATTCGAGCGACTGAAGGCCCTGGATCTTGCGGACCGCTGGCGGTTCCCCGGCCAGGCCCACGCCTTGCGCCATCGCGAGGGCGACACCGAGTACATCTACCTGGGCGAAGTGTTTCCGAACATCCGGGTGCGGGCGCGCTGGCGGGACTACCTCGATCCGGAGAGCTACGAAGGCTTCACCTGCCTCGACGACGCGGGATCGGCGGGCCAAGCGAAGCCCGCGCGCGGAGCCGACGGCCAAGTGCGCTACCAGTGGCGCCGGAACACGAAGCCCCTCGACGGCGCCGCCGAACAGCGGATGATTGCCGAAGGCCGCCTGAAGCCCGACGAAGCCCATTTTCTGCCCCGCGACGTCGATTCCGGCAAGCCCGTGCTCATGCACCGCGGTTCGGTGCGGTGGAACGATTACCGCAAGCGCTGGATCATGATCGCGGGGCAGTTGGGCGGCACGTCGAATCTCGGCGAGATCTGGTACGCCGAGGCGCAAGCTCCCACCGGCCCGTGGCGCCGGGCCAAGAAGATCGTCACCCACGACCGCTACAGCTTCTACAATCCCGTCCACCACCCCTTCTTCGATCAACAGGGTGGACGGATCATCTACTTCGAGGGGACCTACACGCACACGTTTTCCGGCAATCCGTCGCCCACGCCGCGGTACGATTACAACCAGATCATGTACCGCCTCGACCTCGACGATGCGCGCCTGAAGGCGGTGCGGGAATGAGCCGGCCCGCCCGGCGTGCCTTGTCTCGCGCCGGGGTGCGCGGCACGATGGGTGGGATCGAGCCGGGGCCTTCCGATATCGCGGACTGCGGCTGCCAAGGAGGTGGATCGTGATCACGCGCGCGCACTACCAAGGCGATCTGTCGGACCACGTCGCGCTGGCCGCTCACCTGGCGCGCGCCGGGCTGAGTTCCGAGGCGGCCGCCGCCCGGGCCAGGCTCTTTTCGATCGCGCATGCGGCCTTGACCGAGGCCGGGTTCGACCCCCGGGCCGGATCGCCCAGGGCGTTCTACGTACCCGGGCGGATCGAGGTCCTCGGCAAGCACACCGACTACGCCGGCGGCCGGACCATGGTCGCGGCGGCCGAGCGGGGATTCTCGATCGTGGCCGCGCCGCGCCGAGACCGCCGGGTGCGCGTGATCGACGCCGTGCGGCGCGAGACGGCCGAGTTCGACCTCGATCCCGATTTGGTCCCGCGCGCCGGCCACTGGGCGAACTACCCGATGACGGTCGGCCGCCGCATCGCCCGCAACTTCCCCGGCCCGCTCGTCGGAGCCGACATCGCCCTGGCCAGCGATCTGCCGCCGGCGGCCGGCATGAGCAGCTCGAGCGCCATGATCGTGGCCCACTTCCTCGTGCTGGCCGACGCGAACCACTTGGACGAGCGGCCGGCCTACCATGGCGACATCGACAGCCTAACCGATCTGGCCGGGTACCTGGGAACGATCGAGAACGGCCAGACTTTCGGCACGCTCTTGGGCGACCGCGGCGTGGGGACGTTCGGCGGCAGCGAGGACCACACCGCGATCCTCTGCGCTCGGCCGGGACACGTGAGCCAATACCGGTACTGTCCGGTGCGGTTCGAGCGGGCCATGCCGGTCCCGCCGAAATACGCCTTCGCGGTGGCCGTTAGCGGCGTGGTCGCCGAAAAAATCGGCGCGGCGATGGAGAAGTACAACGCCGCGTCGCGCCTGGCGCGCCAGATCGTCGAGGCCTGGCGAAACGCCACCGGTCGCAACGACGCCTATCTGGCCGATATCCTGGCGAGCGCCCCGGACGCGGCCGAGCGGCTCGAAGCGATCCTCCGGACCGCGCGCTCCGAGGGAGCAAGCCCCGAGGCCCTCGTGACGCGGCTTGCGCACTTCGTCGCGGAGAACGACCGGATTCAGCCGGCCGCGGGCGACGCCCTGGCCCGGGGCGATCTGGCCGAGTTCGGCCGCCTCGTGGACCAGTCGCAGGACGCGGCGGAACGGTGGCTCGGGAACCAGGTGCCCGAGACGGTCTTTCTGGCCCGTGCCGCCCGGGAACACGGCGCGGCCGCCGCCTCGGCCTTCGGGGCCGGCTTCGGCGGCGCGGTCTGGGCCCTGGTCGAGCGCGATCGCGCGGGGCCTTGGCTCGATACATGGCGCAGCGCATACCACCGCCGGTACCCGGCCCGCGCCGGCCGATCGGACTTCTTTGTCACCGCCGCCGGTCCAGCCGCCTTCCGCCTCGGGTGAAAAACCCGCGGCCCGGTCCGAGCGAAGGTCTCCTGAAGAGCCGAGCCACCGTCTCGACCGCAGCTCTCACTCGGCGATCCGGCAGGGAGACCTTCGGTCGTCGGCGTGGCAAGGTCAGGAGACCTTGCCACAGCGCGAGGAAAAGAACGCACGTTCTATCCATGCAGACGGTGCCATCCACTCGGCAAGTTTGCCCGCCGCGGCCATGCCGACGCAATGCAACGGACTGGCTCGACTAGACACCACGCCCCATGAGCTTATCCAACTCAGCAAGCACCTCCGTCAAGGCTTGCGGACTGATACTCCCCAGTCGCTCCTCGATACGGTGACGATCAACGGCACGAAGCTGGAAGACGAGCGCCACGGAGGCCTGCCGCAGCCTATTCTCGGCCGTCGGGAGAATCAGCGTGGTGCCCGGGAACCGCATCGCCCCTCGTGCAGTCGTCAAGGGCACGACGAGCACGACCGGCAGGCCGGCGCCGTAGCGGTCATCCTGGACGATGATGGCCGGGCGGCGACCACCCTGTTCATGCCCGTTGGCGGGAGGTAACCGCACCCAGTAGATATCGCCAACCCTCACGGCTGCTCCCACCGGTCGATCATCGACCAGGCTTCGTCGCTTGCAGCCTCCCATTGGGCGAGTTCCGCCTGCAACTGGGGCGTGAGTTGGGCGGGCTCCAGAACGATCCCGACGCGCGCACCGTCAGGCAGCGGCGTTTCGCTCTGCGGAACCACAACCCCATTCCGGACAATCCCGGGAATCACGGTAGGCTCGGCTGCCACGGTAAGCCTCCTCGAATTCCTGCTCGCACCACACGGTCCGCGTGCAGTGTATTGTAGTGCGGACGTACCCAGACTGTCCAGGTTGGCTCCTTGGCCAATGCGTGTCGGGAACTTGGTTCATGGAACGGCCACGGAACGCCGCCGGGACGTGGCAGGCGTTCAGTCGAACGCCCTGGGGACCGGGGGCAGGCCCTTCGTCATCGACGGCGGCGAGGTGCGACCCGCCTTGGTGTAATCGAACGGCACGAAGCCCAGCTTCGTGATGGCCGGCGACTCGGGCTTCAGGCGGAAGTCGCCCGCCCGGGCATCGACAAACAGCGGGTCGGCCACGAGGCTGTGCTGGTCCTGCCCGTGCTTCTTGCGCCACGCCTCGAAGTCCATGTCCTTGGCGAACATCACGGGCTTGCCGTCGGCGTGCCAATAAAGATTGTGGTCGAGGGTGTAGTAGCCTTCCTTGTGGGTGCCCCAGCCGCCGCCGAGGATGTAGCCGCGGTCGTAGAGGACGATGTTCCGCTCGAAGGTGAACGAGGTGTGCACATCGCGGCGGTCGTTGCGGCGGATCATGCATTCCTGTCCGAAGGCGAAGATGTTGTTCCGCACGAGGTTGTTCTTGCCGTAGTGCTGGTCGAAGCCCCCGTCCTTGGTGTGGTGGACGAGGTTATCGTGCAGCACGATGTCGGTCGAGCCCTCGTCGGTGTACAGTCCCCAGCCGCCGTAGCTGAACGAGTGGACGTGGTGGATGTGGTTGTGGTGGATGGTCGTGCCGGGCTGGATGCCCAGCGAGTACACCCCGCCCATGTCGGAAAGCACGCCTTGGCCGATGGTGTGCAGATGGTTGTACGCGATCTCGTTGTGATGGGCGGGCGACGGCCCGTAGCCCCACACCCAGCCCAACGACACCGCCGTGTAGTAGAGGTCGAAGATGTCGTTGTGGAGGACCTTGTTGTGGGGGCTCTTGCCGATCCAGACGCCGACGGCCGGGGGGTGCAATCGGCCGGCGTGGGCGATCGTGCAGTTCTCGATGGTGTGATGCGAGGCGAGTCCCTCCGGGTCCTTGCTCACCTCGTGCGACTCGCGCCATTGGCCCGCGCCGGCAAACCCCACCTTGACGCCACCGGCCCCCAGGTCGAACATCTCGCAGTTGCGCACCGCGTTGTGCTTGCACCCGGTTCCGAAGCCGATCGCATAGCCGCCCGTGTGGCGGATGCAGCAGCCGTCGATCGTCACATGGCGGGCCCCGAAGGCCGTGATGGCCTCCGGCACGCCGACGGCCGCCTGGGGCACGCTCATGCCCTTGGGCCCCAAGAGCCAGTTCGCGTGGGCCAGCGTCAATCCTCGGAGTTCCACGTGCTCGACCCACTTGTGCCCGGCCACGTCGC
>JANLFZ010000155.1:9903-12437 GCA_024653385.1 Thermoguttaceae bacterium
TCCAGCCGCGGGGCGACCACGGTGGTCGCCTCGGGCTTTTCGCCCGGCAAGGGAATATAGGTCAACTCGCCCGTCGGCCGATCCAGGTACCACTCGCCCGGCTCGCTCAGGGCCTCCTTGACGTTCAACACCCGATAGCGGTTTCCCTTGACATAGGCCGTGTAGTACCGCGTGCCGCGGGTCGGGCCGGTGAAGGTGACCAGTCGCTGGGCCGGGTCGATCGCGGCGATGCGCATCTGCGAGTCGCACCAGATGTGGAACGCGTGGACGATCACGTCGTCGCGGTTCGCCCAGTCGGGCCGCAGATCGCCCTCGCGATAGAGGAACTGGGTATAGCCCTGCGCGCCGGCGGGCGGCTTGACCTCGCCGGCAATGGCGAAATAGCCCTTCTTCGGCAGCCGGGGGACGAATCGCCGCTGGTCGTTCACGAAGAGCTGGACGAAGGCCCATCGGCCGGCCTTCACGTCGGCCAGCGTCGTGCTCCACCGCCCGTCGGGGCCGACCTTCCAGCCGCCGATCCTGCGCCCGCCGCTGAGGATCGGGCGCTCGCCGGGGGCTGCCTGGTAGATCACGGGGCTTGCCGCCGTGCCCGAGTCGCCCGGCTCGAAGACGATCGGCTCGGCCAGTTCGTAGAACCCGCCGCGCAGTTCGACCACGATCGGACCCTTGCGGTCTTGGCGGGCTTTCAGCTCGCGCACGGCCTTCTGGGCCCGGGCGATCGTGGCAAACGGCTTTTCCCGCGTGCCCGGGGCCGCGTCGCTGCCGTCCGGAGCGACGTAGTAGTCGGCCGACATGGCTGCTCGGGCTGCCAGCAACCACAAAATCAACAGACCGGGTACCCACCGGCGTTCGGTCGGGGTCATGGCGGGACTCCTGCTCATGGAAAAAGAGTTCGCGTAGCGTTCAGAGGCCGGGGACCGTCCTGTTTTCGCGGGCTTCGCCGCGAACATTGGCACAGTTCCCGGGAACGGTTACGGGTTCGGCACTAGCCGGGCGCGCTCAGGATGTACTGCGACAGGTACTGCCGGCTCTGGCGCAGGGCCAGTTTGCGGCGGTCGAGTTCGGGCTCGAACGCGCGGTCCTCGACCTCGATGCACACCGGGCCGCGGTAGCCGACGTCGCTCAGCGCCGAGACGAACCGCCCCCACGCCACGTCGCCCAGGCCCGGCAGCTTGGGACGGTGGTACTCCAGCGGCGTCGCCAGGATGCCCACGTCGTCCAGCCGGTGCCGCTCGACCTTGGCGTCCTTGGCGTGGACGTGGAAGATCCGGTCGCGGAACTCGAAGATCGGCCTGACGTAATCCATCTGCTGCCACACCAAGTGCGAGGGATCGTAGTTCAAGCCGAAATTCGGGCTGGGGATGTCCTGGAACATGCGTCGCCAGATCGCGGGCGAATGGGCCAGGTTCTTGCCGCCGGGCCACTCGTCGTTGGTAAAGAACATGGGGCAGTTCTCGATGGCGATCTTCACCCCCTGTTCTTCGGCAAACGCGACCAGCGGCCGCCAGACCGCCAGAAAGTTCGGCCAGTTCTCGTCGACCGAGCGTCGGGGATCGCGCCCGATGAAGCTGTTGACCACCCCCACGCCCAACAAGGCCGCCGCGCGGATGACCTTCTTGATATGCTCGACGTAGATCTCGGCCTCGGCCCGGTCGGGCGCGAGCGGGTTGGGATAGTACCCCAGCCCGCTGATGGCCACCCCGGTCTTGGCGAGCAACTCTTTGATGCGGGCGGCGTCGGCCGGGCCGAATGATTCGACATCGACGTGCGTCACGCCCGCGTAACGGCGTTCGGCCTTGCCGCGCGGCCAGCACATCACCTCGACGCACGCGAAGCCCTCGGCCGCGGCGAACGAAAGGACCTCGTCGAGCGCAAGGTCGGGCAGAATGGCACTGACGAATCCCAGTTTCACGGCGAACCTCCTTCCACGGCGACCCAGCCCCCTTGGCGGCGGCTGCGCGCGATCGCCTCGCAAAGGACGATTTCGCGGTGCCCGTCGGCGAACGTGGGGAACGTCGCCGGCGCGTCGAAATCGCCCGCCCGGATGTAACGGTAAAACGACTTGAAGCACTGCTTGAACGTGTCGGGGAAGCCCTCGTTGTGGCCCCCGGGGAACGACACGTAAGGCCGCACCGCGTCGGAGACGAGGGCCGGGTCGCGCAGCAGCACCTCGTTGGCCCGGTCGCGCCGACCGATCCACAGCTCGTTGGGCTTCTCGCTCTCCCACGCCAACGCGCCCTGGGCGCCGGCGATCTCGAACCGCATGCAGTTCTTGCGCCCCGCCGTGACTTGCGAGACCCAGAAGCACCCGTGCGCGGCGCCGGCAAACCGCAAGAGCACGCAGGCGGAATCCTCGGTCGTGATCGGGACCGGCTCGGTCTGGACCTGACGCTCGACCTTGCCCTTGAAGGTCTCGACCTCGCCCTTGGGCCGCTGGCGCACCGGATGGACCGTGGCCAGGTCGGCACAGACCGCCTCGACCTCCAAACCGGTGCGCCAGCGGCCCAAGGGCGAGGTCGAGACCTTCAAGGGCA
>JANLFZ010000156.1 GCA_024653385.1 Thermoguttaceae bacterium
CCCAAAAGTACGGCGCCCAGTACGTTCTGACCGAGTACCAACCCAAGGGCCGGATCAAGTCGAAGCCGATGTACCACAATCGCTGGTACGCGGTGTACCGGGTCCAGGACCTGCAATGAACCTCCGCTTGCCGGAACTCCTGACGGCGCGGCTGGCCGGGCCATTGCCGGGCCCGATGGTGGGTTCGCGGTTCGAGCCCACTCCGCGGTACGGCAGGCGGTACGATGATCCCCCGGCCGACGCACGCCAGGCGGCGGTGCTCGTGCTTCTGTATCCCCACGCCGAGCACTGGCATGTGCCGCTGACGCTGCGGCCGGCCCATCTGCCCGACCACCCCGGCCAGATCAGTCTGCCGGGCGGCGCGGTGGGGCCTGGAGAAACGGGCCGCGACGCGGCGCTGCGCGAGTTCCACGAGGAACTCGGCGCGGCGGGCCATGCGATCCGATTTCTCGGAGCGCTGTCGCCGATCTACGTCCACGCCAGCAATTTCCGCGTCGAGCCGCACGTGGCCGCGACCGACCGTCGCCCCCCCATGACGCCCAATCCCGCCGAAGTCGACGAGCTGCTCGAAGTACCGCTGGGCTGGCTGCTCGATCCCGCCAATCTCGGCTCTCACCCGCGCGAGCACGAGGGCCACCCCTACATGGCGCCCCACTTTCAATGGAACGAGCGACGCATCTGGGGCGCCACGTGCATGATCCTCGGCGAGTTCGTCACGGTGGTCGAATCGCTGGGCCTGACGGCCGACGAGGTGTAAAGACCCGCCGCCACTGGCCGCGAAGGCTGTTCCCAGCCGGCAGGTCGCGTGCGATTGGTGCGACCACCGGTTCTCGTCATTCTGCCAGCACGTCGATCTCCGCCGCCGAGGCGAAGGGCCGGCCCTTCACCTCGGAAAGGGCCTCGATCTTCACGAACCGCGCGGCAAGGGGCTTGGCAAATCGCACGGTCTGCGGCTTCGTGCCGTCGGCCCACTGGCCCGTGGCGACCGGTTCGCCCCAGCGGGCCGGGTCGTCGCTCGCATAGATCGCCCAGCGGCCGATGCGCCCGTTGGCCATGTCCTGCCGGGGCACGTACACCAGCCCGGCCAGCTTGACCGGGACCTTGAGATCGAGGATCAGGTGATGCGGGTGCGCCTTCGGCTCGGGTTCCCACGCGGTGTGCCAGATGGTCGCCGGGTCGCCGTCGATCGCTCGATCGGCCTCGTAGCCCGGCTGCTGGCTGTCGGCCCGGATGGTCGCCCCGAGCCGCTCGAGGACTGTCGGCGTTTTGAACAGCGAGCGGACTTGCTCGATCGAAAGCGCCGGCTTGGGATCGAACCGCTTGCCGGCCATGTAGCGGAGCAGGCTGTGCCGCATCTGCCGGGCCACGGGACGCCGCGGCAGGTCGTTTGCCAGGTCCATCGACGCGACCAGGAGTCTTCCGCGGCCCACCCGGGCCTCGAACGCCATGGCCAGGCGCTTGGGCTGGAACCAGTCGGGCACCACCTGCACCAGCGGATGCACGTCCTTGGGCAGCCCGTCGAGCACCATCGCCGCTCCGCCATGCACCAGATCCCACCACTGCCAATTGCTGTGGTACTCGGTCGGAAAGGCTTCGAGCGCCGGGTGCTTCGGGTCGCAGAGGATGCCCAGCGTGTGCGGCGCCTGGCCGTGGGTCCAGGCCGTGTTCCAGAAGATCGACGAAAAGCCCAGCGCCACATCGGTCTTCACTGACCGGGGCGGAGCCAAGAGCAACACCTTGCCCCCGGCGTCAAGCGCGGCCAGGGCCTCGTCGAGTTGCCGGACGATGTGGATGCCCTCGGGCGGGTCGGCCGGGACGCTCGCCGGGTAGACCCAGAGGTCCCAATCGTTCTCGAACTCGGTCCCGGCGATCCCCACCACCAGCCGCAGCTTCTGCGGGGCGCCCGCGGCCCGAAGCGACGCCTCGATCCGGCCAACCTCGGTCAGTTGCCCGGTCGGGATCTTCTCGCGCGAAAACTCGCCCGAGGCCACCACCTTGCCGTCGGCGGCCTGGAGCTTCCACGCCACCACGGGGTTTACCAGATCGGCCGGGCCGAAGTGCGAGACCTCGACGCGGGCGGAGAAAGTTTCGTCGGACGTGAACACCCGCTTCGTCATCCGCGCCAGCGGGACCGTCGCCCCGCAGAACCGACGGTACTCGGCGGGCCCGACGTAGGGTTTCGAGTCCCAGAACGGGTCGAGCACGCCGACCAGGGCCGATCCCTGGCCCGGAAAATCGTGCAGGTCCAGCAGCTCGAAACCCCCAAAGCCCGGCGTGCGCAAGGCCGACTCGATCTCCTCCTTGTAACACAGCGTCTGGAGCTTGCCCGAGGCCATGAGAAAATCGCGGGCCTGGTGGGCCAGCCCGGCCTCGACGAGGAAATCGCGGAAGATCTCGAAGTTCCTCGGTTTCAGCACGCCGGTGTACTTGGCCATCTCGTCGAAGTTGGGGTACACGCACCACTGCCCGATCTCGTGCGAGATCACCGGCACCTCGAACCGCCGCACGTAGTCGCGGTAGTCGGTCGTGGTCTCGGGCGGCAGGGCATTGATGCGGCTCTTGAGCCCCTGGCCCCAGCCCTGAATCCGCGGCTCGGGCGCGACGTGGAACTGGCTCTGCGGAATCAGCGGCCAGCCCGCGCCGCTGGTGTAGAGCCGCCGCGGGTCTTTCTTCTTATAGTGTTCGACCCACTGGGCAAGGTACTTGGCGCCATTGCCCGGCCCGGCCGGCTCGTTTCCGTAGGGCATGAACATGAACGAGGGGTGATTGCCGTACGCCCGGAGCATCCGGTCGGCCTCGAGGTAAAGCCACTGGTCCAGCGGATCGCCGTTTCCCAGGCTGGCCCCCTGATTTGCCCACGACGGGCACTCGACGTGCAGGTAGAACCCCATCTCGTCGGCGGCGATGAACGCGGCTTCCGGCGGGCAGTGCGAATGGAATCGCAAGAGGTTCAGCCCGTGGGCCTTGCACACGGCGATGACCCGCTTCCACGACGCAACGTCGGTGGGCGGATAGCCGGTCCAAGGAAAGATGCAGCACTCGAGCGTCCCGCGCACGTAGATCGGCCGGCCGTTGAGGACGAATTGCGTGCCCCGGGTCGTCAGGTGACGCATTCCGAACACGACGGTTCGCCGATCCGCGCAGCTCGTCGGCGGGCCGGACTGGAGCGCGACGTCGAGCCGGTACAACGCCGGGCGGAATTCGTCCCAAGGCTGGGCGTCGTCGCCCAGGGGATAGACCACCTCGACCGCCGTTTGCGCCTGCGCGGCTAGCGAGATCTCGACGCGCTGGGCCTGGGGCTTGTGCGGGGTCGCGGCGTTCTGGGCCTCGGCGGCCAGGACGAGCTTGGCCTGGCTTGGCTGGCCCGTCCGGTTGCCCACGACCACCCGAACCACCGCCCGCTTGCCCGCCACGTCGGGCGAGACCTGGACGTCGTCGATCCACAGCGGGTCGGTGGCCGCAAGGGCCAGCCGGCCGACGATGCCGTTCCAGTTCGACTGGGTGTGGTCGGCCACGCTGTGCGAGTTCGGGCCGACGTTGACGATCATGCGGTTGTCGACGCGGATCGTCAGGCGGTTCGGGCCGGGCTCGATGTATTCGGTGAGGTCGTAGACGTGGGGCACAGCCAGCGAGTCGCACGATCCGACCTTGGCTTTATTCACCCAAACCGTGGTTTGCCAGTGGCAGCGTTCCAGTTCCAAAACGATCCGCTTGCCCCGCCAGTCTGCCGGAACGTCCACGGTCCGCTGGTACCACGCCGCGCCCACGTAGTGCTTGATCGGCTGGAGCCAGAACGGCACCTTGATGTTGCCCGGCTGGCGGTACTTGGCATAGCGCGGCGACTCGAAGTACGAGCGGTCGACGATGTCGCCGGTCCACTTGGTATCGACGGCCGGATCGTTGCCGAACCCCTGCTCCTGGAGCGACCCTGGGAGCTTGAGCCGCTCGGACAAGGTTTGTTCGAACCACCGCTCGCCAAGTCCCACGTCGGCCGGATCAAGTCGAAAGGCCCACGGGCCAGCCAGATCGATCTCGCGCAGGTCGGCCGCAACCTCCGACGCCGGTGCGACAGCCAGAGCCCAGAGGGTCGCAAACACGACGACATGCGCCGCGGGGTTGCGTTGGAATGACCACACAGACGGTCTCCTTTCTTCTTTCGAGCTTTAGCCCATTGACGCCGACCCCGACAATCCCCTTATGATGCGCAACCCTGAAACGCGAATTGCACTCTCGCCAGCGGATTGCCATGACGCACCAAGGAGAACGACGACGGACTGACGGCGTATTCTACCGCGCCTGGGACGACAGTTGGTACTCCAGCGTCACGGGCCGGAAGGAACCGTGCGACTACTCGAGGACGCCTATCGCCGAACCGAAGCCCGCCAGCCATTGGATCAACTCCACGGCCAGTTCGAGCTTGGTTTGGAACGGCCAGCGATAGCGCTTCGGGAGCTTGGGCAGGTCCTTGCGGCGGACGTAGAGGCGAGCCAACAGCGGCAGGCCGATCGTCCCCCACAGCTTGGGACGCACCAGCAAGGCCAAGGTGACCCAGATGTGCCCGTAGACGCACTTCGCGTCGGCCGGACCCGGCGTGGGGTTGTGATGGATGCCGGCCGCCCTGAGCCAACTGGTCCGCCGACCCTGGGCGAGGAGCATCCCCAGGATCAGGATCCGCAGCCGCCAACGGCAGCGGCCGTGAAGCCCGCCACTGAGCCATTCCCCCCATTCCGACCACTCCGTCGGACCGTTCGCCGCGGCCATCCTTGGCTCTCCTGCCTACGCCGTGTCATACGACACCAGCGTGACGGGAGAGCCACTTCTTGTCACTATCAATCTTGCCCGCCAGCGTCGCAGAACAGGCGATTCTCTGCGAAAGTGCAGGTTCGTTGCGACGTGGTCATCCGTGCCAAGGGCGACGCCGCCATCCGCGAGAACACCGTGGAACTCGGCATTCGCGAGTGCCTGACCCAGCGAGGCATCAACCCGGGTATTCAGACAGGGTGATCCAACGACGCAACCAGAGCGGGCTACGAGGAACGGCCGGCCGGGTGGTCCCGGGACGGTTGCCCGCCCGGGGCTCCCAAAGACCCGAACGTGCGCCATGAACGCATTTGGTTCGTCAAGTTATCCATTCGCTATGCGCCGGTAGACCGGGTGGACGACCCGCAGGTAGGGCAGCGATACGATGCTGATCGTCACCGGGAAGACCCTCGAGGCCTCGAAGAGCCCCCTGGCCTGCCGCACCCAGTTCACGCAGAGCGTGCCCGACGCGCGGCGCCTGTTCCTCCCGTGGGGCGAGGACGTGATCAACGGCGACGTGATGACGCTCTTGCACCGCGCGGTGTTCTACGGCGACTGCATGCAGCCCGTGCTGGACCTCGGCGACCTGATGGGCGTTCCGGTCCTCGAAGAAGGCGGCCGCCGGGCCTGACGCGGGAAAGGCACACTTTTCTGTTAGGTTTTCCTCCGAAACCGGGTTCTATCTGAAGAGGCGTTGGTTGCCGTCGTTTCTTCACCTGTGGAGGGGGATTTCCCATGGCCACGGACACGCGATGCCCTGAGAAGGGCCAGCTTCAAGCGCTGTTGGACGGCGATCTCGGGCCGGAGCAAGAGGCCGCGCTGGCCGAGCACCTCAGGAACTGCGAGACCTGCCGGCAACGGCTCGACGAGCTGACCGGCAAGCTGGGCTTGCTGCCGGAGGCGGCCAAGGCCGATGTCCTCCGGCAGGAACCAGCCGACGAGGCACTTCAAGAGATGATGGCCAACCTTCGCCAGCAAGGCCCCGGGGATTCGGGCAGCGGCGTCCCCCCGGCAGAGACGGTCACGGCCGGTCACTCGGCGCCACCGGGCGAGATCTCGCTTGGTTTCCTCGACCCACCAGCCCGACCCGGCTGTCTGGGCAAGCTGGGTGGGTACGATGTCACCGGCGTCATTGGCCAAGGCGGCATGGGCGTGGTGCTGAAGGGTTTTGACCCGGCCCTGAACCGTTTCGTGGCCATCAAGGTCCTCGCCCCGCAGCTTGCCTCCAGCGGGGCCGCGCGCAAGCGGTTCAGCAGAGAGGCCAAGAACGCGGCGGCGATCAGCCACGACCACGTGGTCACGATTCATGCCGTGGGCGAGGCGAACGCAATGCCCTACCTCGTTATGGAGTGCATTGTGGGTGTGTCGCTGGAGGACCGGATCCGGCGCACCGGCCCGCTGAAGGTGGAGGAGATCCTCCGCATCGGCATGCAGGCCGCCTCAGGCCTAGCGGCCGCGCATGCGCAGGGGCTCGTCCACCGCGACATCAAGCCCAGCAACATCCTTCTGGAGAACGGTGTCGAGCGGGTGAAGATCACCGACTTCGGCCTTGCACGGGTAGCTCACGAGGCGGAGATCACTCAGTCGGGGGTGGTCGCCGGCACGCCGCAGTACATGTCGCCCGAGCAGGCCCGCGGCGAGCCGATCGACCGCCGCAGCGACCTGTTTAGCCTGGGCTGCGTGATGTACGCCATGTGTACCGGCCGCTCGCCGTTCCGCGCGTCGACGGTCGTCGACGCCATCCGCCGCGTCTGCGACGACACGCCCCGCCCGATTCGCGAGATCAACCCCGAGATCCCCGACTGGCTGGCGGCCATCATCGACCGGCTGTTGGCCAAGAAGCCCGAAGAACGGTTCCAGACGGCTGCCGAGTTGGCAGAGTTGCTGGGAAAGTACCTGGCACACGTGCAACAGCCGTCGCAAGTGGCGTTGCCGACGGCGCCGCCGGTTGTGGCGAAGGAACCGACGAAGCCGGCGGGCGTGCCCTGGCGCGTGGTCATCTCAGCCGCAGCGTGTTTTGCGGTGATTGGCCTGGGAATACTTCTCTGGCGTCTCTTTCCCTCGTCGGCCGAGCCACGTTCCCGTTTCGGCTTCGTCGACCTGAGTTCGCACGCCAACCGCGGACTCGGCGACGGACTTGGGCGAAACAACCCTCAGAACAACCTTGAGCAACTTGAGCCGGGTGTCCTCATGGTCGATGGGATTCCCGTTCAGGTTGATCGCCGCTACATTCAGCTCTGCGGGAAATGGGTCTCGCACTATCCGGCGGCCGCGCGCGGAATCCAAGTCAACCGGCGCGCACAGACGTTGCACTTTCTCCACGGCTGCGCTTTCGCTTTTGCCCACGGCCAGACGGTGGCGACCTATACCCTTCGTTATGAAGACGGGACGACGGAAAACTTGCCGGTCGTCATCGGCCGACACTTGCAGGAGTGGTGGGGCGGGGGTTGGGTCCCGAACGTGGCAACACGCGCGAAGCTCGCGTGGAGCGGCAGGAATCCGGCTGCCGCCAAGGAAAATCGGGCAATTCAGTTGTTCCTCTGCTCATGGCCGAACCCTCATCCGGAGAAGACGATTGCGGCAATCGACTTCGAGCGGTCGCCCCACGAGCATCCCGCGCCGTTCTGTCTGGGAATCACTTGCGACGACGATCCAACTCCGCCGCCGCCGGAGCCAGGATTGTTGACGGTGGAGATCGGCAAGTGGGCGGGCGTGGATCGGTGGTCGGTGGTCATTCCCGGTTGTCCAAGCTCGCCGCTGAAGGGCTGGGGCGTTCACCATCACGTTCTCCTGCCCCCCGGCCGCCACCAGCTGGAAGTCCGCGACGAAAACACGGTGCTGCGCCGCGGAAGCATCACGCTCGCGCCGGGCAGCAGAGAATACGTTACCGTGGACATTCCCACGACCTTGTTTCCACTTCCGAGTAGTCAGCCGGAGCCGACAGCCGAACTGATCGGGCAGACGGTGGGCGTGTGGGACGTGGCGTTGTCGCGCGATGGCACGGTGCTGGCCACCGCCGCGGGCGATGGCACCGTTGTCCTTTGGCGACTCGAACACGGGGTATGGACAAAGCGGGCGGTCTTGCAGGCCGACGTCGGACTAGTCGCAGGCGTGTTCGGGGTGGTGCGGTCCATCGCCTTCTCGCCCAACGGCGCGTACCTGGTCACGGCAGGCGAGGGTGGCACGCTCAAACTATGGGACGTCGATTCGGCGGACCTCGTGGCCACGCTAGAGCAGGGAGGCTCCGAACCTCAATCGGTCGCATTCTCCCCCGGCGGAACGGTCGTGGCCTCGGGCCACATGGACGGGACCTTGAAGTTCTGGGACGTCGCGACCCGCGCGAAGCTCGGCACGGTGCAGGCGCACACGAACCGCGTGCATGACATCGCCTTTTCGCCCGACGGGACACTGGTGGCGACGTCGGCTTGGAGCGAGGACGGCGAAAGCGACGTGAAGCTGTGGGACGCGGCCTCCAGGCGGCACAGACGCGTCCTCCATGGACACACGGATTCCGTATTCGCGGTCGCATTCAGCCCCGACGGCAAGACGCTTGCCACCGCTGGCTTCGACTCCACGGTGAAACTCTGGTCCGTGCAAACGGGGGAGCTGCTCAATTCCCTCGCCGCGCCCCACGGCCTCGTTGCGGTAGCGTTCTCCCCCGACGGCAAACGCTTGGCGGCGGGAGGGCACTTCCATACGGTCCGCATCTGGGACCTCGCATCGAGTGCCGTGCTCCACGACTTTCACGCCCACTGGGGAATGGTCCGCTGCGTCGCCTTCACCCCGGACGGCGACTCGATCGTGACGGGAGGCATGGACAATACCGCGAGAGTGTGGTCTATGCCGAGTCTGCCTGGCCCGTTCAAGCCAGAACCCGTGGGGCCGTGGCCGCTAGCGACATTTCGGGTCAGCGACGATTGGAGCTTCAGTCCAAGCTTTTCGCCCAAGAGCGGGGAGTTGCTTGCCGCCGCGGGCTTCAAAGGGGGCATCCGCTTCTGGAATCTCAAGACCTTTGCTCCCATGGGCCGTTGTGCGACTGCCCTCCCGGGCGTCGCGGGAAGCGGGTGGATGGCAGACGAAGCCGCGATCTTCACGCCCGATGAGCGGACGATGATTGCCTGCGTGTCGGGCGGGAAGCAGCCCAAGGTGGAGCTTTGGGATGCACGGCAATACAAGCTCCGCAACACGATCGAAGTGGGCCCCGTTTCTCAAGGGGGCGCGAGCGCCCAAGCCCTAATGGCGCTTTCGCCCGACGGGACCTCTCTTGCAGTGACATGCTTCCGCCCCGCGCTGGTGAGCGTGATCAACCTGCGCGATGGGTCGATTCGATGGGCTGGCCCACCGCCACACGGCGCGCCCATGTCGCCCGCGTTTTCCCCCGATGGTCGGACCCTTGCGGTGGGCACGAACACGGGCGTGATCATGCTGTTAGACGCCTCAACCGGCCAGGAGGTCCGTGAACCGTTGGAGCACGGGTCGGACCTGGTGCATGCAGTGACCTTCTCGCCGCGGGGCGGCCTGCTGGCTTCGGCGGGACAGAACAACGCCGTCGTGAAACTGTGGGACACCACCTCGTATGAATCTACTGCCTTGCCGAAAGCCCATGCCGAGAAGTGCGGCTCGGCAACGTTCTCGCCCGACGGACGTTTGCTGGTGACGACCGGAGGCATGTTCCTCGAGGACAAAGCCCCTTGGACCCATAAAGGCGAAGTCTGCCTTTGGGACGTACCCACGAAGAAGTTGCTTACGAAGTTCCACGCCCACTATGGCAGCGTAACCGGGGCGGCCTTCAGCCCCGACGGGAAGCGGCTGGCCACGACCGGCCGCGACGGCACGATGCACTTGTGGGATGTGGCGGAATTGCTGAAGACTCCCGCAGAGAAGACCGCGAAGTAATTGGGAGGGCACTCCCGTCGCGCACGCCGAACCAGTACGAAAGATCACAGGCCGATCCCATCCAGCTTGTTGGATAGTGACTGAGGACGGCACTACGGAGCCCTCTTTTGCCTCAGACCAGGGTCACCATCCGGCCGGCCGGAGGGGGGCCGGTGGGACGCATGGAAATCGCCCTCGCCTTCCATCGCGTGTACGACGCCAGCAAGCTGGATCGGGTCTGCTTTACCGGGTAGACTATGGCCGTGAGGGAATTCCGATGGACGACCCCGACCGCACCCGGCAAAGCCTCGTCGCCCGGCTCCGCGACCCGCACGACGCCGAGGCTTGGGCGGAGTTCGTCGAGATCTACTCGCCGCTGGTCTACGGCACGCTCCGCCGACGCGGGCTCCAAGATGCCGATGCCGCCGACGTCGCCCAAGAGGTGCTACGCACGGTGTTCCGCTCGATGAACGAGTTCCAAACCCGCGGCCGGACGGGCGCGTTTCGGGCGTGGCTGGCCTGCATCGTGCGCACGAGGCTCGCCGACCACGCGGATAGGCGGAAACGCCAGACGGTCGGCAGCGGCGACACCGCCTGCCAGGAACTGCTCGAAGATCAACCCGCCCGCGATGACGACGAAGAACTTCTCGAACAGGAATACCGCAAGTGCCTGTTTCAATGGGCGGCCAAGCAAGTGCGGGGCGAGTTCCACGATTCGACCTGGCAAGCCTTCTGGCAGACCTATGTCGAAGGGAAGGAAAGCCGGCACGTGGCCGCCGCCCTGGGCATGAGCGTCGAGGCCGTCTACATGGCCCGCAGCCGCGTGCTGGCCCGGCTGAAGAAGAAAACCGCGGAGGTGGAGGGGTAGCGTAGCCGCCAAACCGATTCCCAACCGATTCGGAGATCGCGCCGAGCCAGCCACGCAAAAACCCGCGAAGACCTCCACCACAGCGGGATTGCATTAGCGTCGGCGATGCGTACTGTGGGTGCTTATCGCGACCGCGCCCGCGCCCAGATTCCCAGTATTCCGGGCAACCGCGACGCTGCGCCGCACGTTCCTCTTCTGGTTCTTGTCGCAAAATCGGTGTAAGGTTTCCCGCGCACCCGGGGTGTTAGCATCGGAGCGCGTGCCGTATGGACGACTCGCCCCTGACCCGCCTGAGCCTTTTGGTGCGTCTCAAGGACAATCGCGACGGCCGGGCGTGGGAGGAATTCGCCGAGGTTTACACCCCGGTGGTGTACGGGTTCGTCCGGCGGCGCGGGCTTCAGGACGCCGACGCGGCCGACGTGACCCAAGAGGTGTTCCGCGCGGTCGCCCGCGCGATCGGCGGCTTTGAGTGCGATCGGCGGCGGGGCTCGTTTCGGGGATGGCTCATGGCGGTGACCCGGAGCAAGCTCATGAACTTCCTGGCCGAACGCCGGCGCGAGGTGCCCGGCAGCGCCGACGCGGCGGTCCGACGACAGATCGAATCGCTGCCCGCCCCGGACGCTGAAGCCGCCGACTGGGAGCATACCTACCGCCAAAGCGTCTTCGCCTGGGCGGCTGGGCGGGTGCGCGGTCATTTCGAGGAGGCCACCTGGCAGGCTTTCTGGCAGACCAGCGTCGAGGGCAAAGGCGTGCGTGAGGTGGCCGCGGTCCTCGGCATGAGCGAAGGGGCCGTGTACGTGGCCCGCTGCCGCGTGCTGGCTCAACTCAAGCGGAAGATCCACGAAATCGAAGATGCTTGACCCCCGCGTCGGCCGCGGCATCCTCGGGCATCGGGTCGGGAATAGCGAGGCATCCCATGGCCGTCGAGTCGCCCTGCCCCGATCGCGCGACTCTGGAAGGCTTGCTCGAAGGCACCCTGTCCGACGATCGCCAGGCCGACGTGACCCGGCACATCGAAGACTGCCCGGAGTGCCGTCGAAGGCTTGAAGAGCTGGCCGGCGGCACCGAGTGGCTCGCCGTCGAGGCTTGTGCCGCCCGGCAGCCGGCCGACGAGCCGTCGTTGCGGCAGGTCATCGACGGGGTGAAGGCCCAGCGGCCGGCCCCCGAGAGGGCTGCCGCAGGGGGCGCCGGCGGCGTCTCGCTCGATTGGCTCGATCCGCCGGAGCGTCGCGAGCACCTCGGGCACCTGGCCGAGTACGACATCCTCGAAGTGATCGGACGCGGCGGCATGGGGATCGTGTTCAAGGCCCGCGACCGGGGGCTCGACCGCTGCGTGGCGATCAAGGTGCTCAGCCCGCACCTCGCCTCCGACGCGGCCGCCCGCGAGCGGTTCGTGCGCGAGGCGCAGCGGGCCGCCGCGGTCAGCCACGACCACGTGGTGGCGATCCACGCCGTGGGCGAGGTCAAGGGGCTGCCGTATCTGGTCATGGAGTACGTCGCGGGCGTCTCGCTCGACGCGCGGATCAAGCGGACCGGCCCGCTGAAGCTCGAAGAAATCCTTCGGATCGGCATGCAGACCGCCGCCGGACTGGCCGCCGCGCACCTTCAAGGGCTCGCTCACCGGGACATCAAGCCCGCGAACATCCTCCTGGAGAACGGTGTCGAGCGGGTGAAGATCACCGATTTCGGCCTGGCCCGGACCGTCGACGACGCGCAGATCACCCAAAGCGGCGTGGTGGCCGGCACGCCCGAGTACATGTCGCCCGAGCAGGCCCGGGGCGAGCCGGTCGATGCGCGGAGCGACCTGTTCAGCCTGGGAGGCGTGC
>JANLFZ010000157.1:0-1691 GCA_024653385.1 Thermoguttaceae bacterium
TGGAACGGCAGACTCGTCGCAGCTTGAAAGGCAAGCCGATGTACGGACTGTACCCGGAGAACCGTCCCAGCCCGGCACCTACCGGGCCAGCGATCCTGAAATGCTTCAACACACTGTGTATCGTGATCGTCAACGAACACGGCAAGCTCTCGCGGCACTTGGCTGATCCTGATCCGACTCAAAGGAAGCTACTCGACTTGCTGGGCATACCTCCGGGCGGGCTACAAACCTTCAAGCGGAGGTGCGGAACGTGAGTAATCAGCCCGCCGGGACTCTTCCAACCGCCTTCACCTGGCCCCATCCGCCGCGACTCTCCCACGCGCGGTCTGGCCCCCTGGCCCCGCGAAACTGGCCCCAATTTCGCCGCCACCAACACCTTGAGACCTAACCGCGGGGAAATCGACCTCAACCTACGGCGTCGGCGAATCCGGCCCGCCGCACGGTCAGCAGCGTGCTTGGGTCAGACTCGGCGATGAATCCACCTTCTCGACGCAGGATGTCACCTGCTTGATCCAGAGTACCGCGGTAGCCGGCCTCGGTGGCGATCTCGACTATGCTGTCCAGCATCACCGCCTCGCCGCCGACCTGACTCAGGCGTTGCTCGAACGCAGCCTTCAACATGACGAAGTACGAATGGCTAAGGGCCACCGCGTCCCGCAGACTCAGCCGGTTGCCGGCCTCCAGGTTGATCTCGGGTCCCATGTCTCGGCCTCCGCGCAACAAAAACGGCCCCTTTGTGACGAGGGCCGTTTGCGGTGCAAACCATCCGCAGCCCAGGCTCTCGTGCATCTTCGACCCAGAGGAAGATGCCCGGCGGCCTGTCATTGATTCTATCGTCGGCTGGACCTGTCGACCATGAGGAGTCTGCGGCCCGGCATGAAATCGGCGCCAGGCGGCAGAGGCCGGCGATCTTGGTGCGTCTTTTGTCGAAGCGGCGTTTAGGCTGACGCAGATCAGTGGCCAGTCTGTTTGACAGGCGCACGATGCTGGTGAAAACAAGGCACGGCGGGATCACCGAGCGCCACGCCGCCAAGCGCGCCCGTGTAAGCGTCAACGAAAGGGCTGTGATTCGACCCCCCGACAATTGACCCCGCCCGGCTGCGCCGTAAACTTTTCAAAGGGCCAGTGGGTGAGGTATCCGCGATGCCGTGATTGCATATCGGGCACCGCCACACGGATTGCATCTTAGATCGAGGGCCGGACCGATTTCGTCATCCACATGTTGGGACTGCCCCTGTGATAGGACTCGGCCAACTGGAGCCTCTGTGTTGCATCGCGGACCCGAAGAGAAAACACCATCTGCGCCGTCCGCAATTCTTCCTCGTCGCAGTAACCTGGGGTGTGCTCTCACTGCGGGGGGGCTACCCATTGCTGGCCCCAGGAACGATACAAATCGTGCAGAAAGGCCCGCCACTGTTCGGCGGAGCGCGAGGGTGGGTAAGGCTGCGGCGTCTCCGGCGCGACGGCGGTCCAGACCACGTCGAACTGGCCCTGGGCGTTGATCCTTCCTATCCGAGGGGTCTTAAAGGCATGCTGGGTCGCAGGATCGATGCGCAATTCGCCCTCGGGACACTGCATTCGCTGACTGCGGATCGCTTGCCGGACAGCGGACACGCCGTCGTTGCCGGCCTCATTGGTTGCAGCCGCCCATAGCTTGACACTGACGTACGCCGCTTCCATGGGATCGGTCA
>JANLFZ010000157.1:1701-9496 GCA_024653385.1 Thermoguttaceae bacterium
CCCGAACTTTGCCCTGAACCGTTCGACGAACTGCCTGTTCTCCGGGGAGTCGATCGATTGGAAGTAGTTCCACGCGGCGTAATCACCCGCCATCGCGGGCACATTCAGGTGTCGCAGTTCTTCTTCTCCGATGCTGAAGGAAATTGTCGGGACAGCATTCGGGTGTATTCCTGCGGCTCTCAATTCTCTGAAGAATGCGACGTTGCTGTCGCCATTGATGGTGTTGAGAATCACATCCGGTTTCGCCTGGAGGATCTGTGCTACGACCGGCTTCGCGTCGGCGCCGCCCAAGGGCAGGTACGCCTCTCCAACCGTCTCGGCGCCAAGCTCCTTTAGATGATCTTTGAGCACTTCATTGGCTGCCCGGGGGAAGACGTAGTCCGATCCAACAAGGAAAAAGCGTCGCTTGTTCAGAAATGCGTAAGCCCACTTCACGGCCGGGATGAGCTGTTGATTGGGCGTCGCGCCGAGGTAGATCACGTTTGGCGATTCTTCCATCCCCTCGTACTGCACCGGATACAAGAGGAGACTATTGTGCCGTTCGACAACGGGGACCACCATTTTACGACCCGACGAAGTCCAACAGCCGAAAATCGCGATTACCTTGTCGTTTGCAATGAGTTTCTCCGCCTCCCGGGCGAACACGACGGAATCAGAGCAGCCATCCTTCACAATTGGCTGAACGGGCCGGCCCAGCACGCCGCCCAATTGATTAACCTCATCGATGGCCAACAGCGTTGCGTCGATTACGGCGGACCCGCTCTCGGCCATAGTTCCTGTCATGGAGTTGAGAATTCCCACCTTGATCGGCAGCCCGCTCGGAGCAACGGCCGACGGGCCGCCGGCCGCGCTGCGATGATCGTCGGCGTCACTTTGGTCTGGCGACCACTGCCTCCAGGCCATCACCAGTGCGGCGAGAAATACGGCGATCAATACGATCGCCCCGGCCGCGACACGGCGACTCACGCGCCGGTGCCCAGATGTGGGTGCCGTCCCCGCTCTCGTGGCCGAAATCGCTGCCCGCGTGCCCGATTGGCTGGGAAGTTGGATGCCCGCGACACCGGAGAGTGTCGCAATCACCGCGTTGAGGTCCGCGAGCATCTCTTGGGCGGAAAGATAACGGTCCTCTCGCCGCTTCGCCATCGCTCGTGCGATAATTTCGGCACAGGCGTCGGGCACTGCCTGAGTAACCTTGCGCGGGTCGGGAAGGTCAGCATGACAATGGGCGTACATCACCTGCACCGTGCTGCCAGCGCCCTCGTAAGGATTCACGCCCGTCAACAGGCTGTAGTAGGTTGCCCCCATCGAGTAGATGTCGCTCCGATAGTCCACGTCACTCGACTCACACTGCTCGGGGCTCATGAAATAGGGGCTGCCTACTATTTGGCCGGCCTGGGTGATCTGACGGGTTTCGCTCAGTGCCGGCTTGGCCAATCCAAAGTCGGCGACCTTTACGGTTCCGTCCCGAGCGAAAAGAAGGTTCGCCGGCTTGATGTCCCGGTGGATCATTCCCACCTCGTGCGCCGCCGCAAGGCCCTTGCAGGCATCAGCCGTGATTCGCGTTGCTTCGAGTACCGAGAAAGCCCCGCTACACTGCAATCGGGACGCGACGCTGCCGCCGGGGACGAACTCCATCACCAGGTAATGAGTCTCCCCGTCCTGGCCAACTTCATAGATCGCAACCGCGTTAGCATGACTGAGTTTCCCTGCCGCTCGTGCTTCTGCGACAAACCGCCGCAGCGCGGTAGCGTTGGCTGCCATGTCCTGAGAAAGTACCTTGACTGCCACATCGCGATCAATCACCGAGTCGTGCGCCTGGTAGACGATGCCCATTCCGCCAGCGCCGAGCGTGCCGATGATCTGATAACGACCGATGCGGCTCCCCGCCTCCAGTCGCACTCCCCCGGTTGGGTCGGAGCCTGTATTGACTGCGAAGCCGTGCGTCGAGGCATGAGCACGCGATCCTGAATCATCGGCTCCCGACTCGCGATCGTGAGCTTGGGTCTGTGCCAGACGCGGATCGTCATCGGTCGGGCGGTTTTCGATCGGTCCCATTACGAGGTTTCCTCCCGCAGGTCCTGTTCTGATCCAGGTACTCGTCCTGCAACACCGTGCAGCATCGCAGAATCCATTCTACACTCTCTTCTGGTTGGCCCACGCAGCCGGCCATTGACGGGTGTGTTTGTGACCTGGCGTGGGGGTCGAATCACCGCGTAAACCTGAGTGGCGGCTCGCGTTCGGGAGCGCCGATCATCTTGAAGTCAATGGCACTCGTGCCTTGAAGCGTTAACTCGGCGAGCATCACGCTGCCCGTGGCGGGCTCCATTGCCAGGGAGTTGCGGTCCATGACGCAGGCCCTTTGACGACCTGCTCCTTTTTCCCTTTGGTGTACTTCCAAGTGAATTCGTCTTTCTTGGCTATGGTTGTTGCACCGGTTGCTCCGGTTGCTTCAGCCGGATCAGGGTACGGTCCTCCACGCGATCCGCGCTGAAATGGACCAGGACGGGCACTTCGTCGTTGGTCAGGTTATAGAGGCCGGTCTCGACCACCAATGAGTCGTTGCCTTCGAGCTTGAGCGCCACGCGCTGCGTCTTCTTGTCCACAGCGCCCACGACAGGCATGACCTTGTCGGTAAGTGAGTCCTGGAGATTGCCGCGAATGACACCCTCCTTGTTCAAGGCGAGTTGAACGACTTTCTCAGCTTGCGTCTGTGTGGGCTCCGCAATTACGGCGAACACGCCCAGCGGCAGCCAGTCCTCGTTCTGGGTCGTTTGGCCTGAATCGGCGATCTGGGCGGCTTGATCGTAATACTGTTCAGCCGACGCCACGGGCTGGTCGCCATAGTAGACGGTGCCGTCTTCGTAGGTCACGTTTCCGCCGTAGTCGTAATAGCAGCCTTCGCCGGAACAGCCACAGTAACTGCCGGCCGTGCCCCAAAGTGCCGTGGCCCAGGCCGTGGTGGCAAGCGCCCACTTGCCCGGCCACCACGCGCCGGGGTAGCCCCCGTACCAACCCGGCGTGAAGTATCCCCATCGCGTAAAGTTCCCGTTCACCCTGGACCACGCCGCACCGCCGACGAACTGGCCGTTGACGAACGCGGCGCCGCGGCCGGCGGTCACGGTATTGCCTCCCGGGCCGCGGACCCCCACGCCGCCGGCCACTTTGGTATAGGTGTTTCCGCCGGGCCCGGTAATTTTCACTCCGCCGATGCCGGCGCCGACGGCGCCTCCGCCCGGCCCGGTCCGGATACCGCCCGCGCCTCCGACAGAGATTGAGCCGCCGCCGGGCCCGGTGATTGTCCCGCCGCGACTGCCTCCGGTGGCGGGCAATTGTCCGGCGGTCGCTCGAGAGGCAATCGCGGCGCCGCCAGCCGCAGCAGCCCCGAGGCCGGCCAAGCCAGCCGCTTGCGACGGACGCTGGCCTCCGGCAGGCAACTGCGACGCCTGAGCCCCGCCGGCCCCCACACCGCCTCCCACCGTCGGACGCTGTCCCCCCGCAGGCAATTGGGAGATCTGAGCCCCTCCGGCCCCTGGCCCCGGCGGCATGTTCAGGAAGTTGCTGACCTGGCCTTGAGTAGGTCGCTGGTACGACTGCGGCGACTGGAAAGCGGCTCTGCCCGAGGCTGCGGGGCCACCAGCCGGCCGCGCTGCCGGAAGTTGCGCAGGCCGATTGCCCGCAAGCCCTTGCCCTGTTCCCACTGACGGCCGAGCGCCTGGACCTGGCGCGGCAGGGCGACTTGCAGCGGGAGGCTGAGCAGGGCGAGCCGCCGGTGAAGGCGCAGCCCGGCTCATGGAAGGGCTTCGGTTCAACGAGGGACTCGCCGCCGGGCGCGCCCCACCCGAGAACCCACCACCGCGGGCGCCGCCTCCGGAGAACCCGCCGCCGCCACGTCCTCCGCCACCGCCGCCGCCGCGTCCGCCGCCTCCCCGCGCGAACAAATCGGTCGCCAGCAGCGAAGCCGCAATCACCGTCGCCGCCAAAAGAATGATGCGTTTACTCATCGTGTCACCTCAAATTGAGTTTCGGATTAGGTTCTTAAGGTTGTGGGGCTTCCATACGCACCAGCGTTCGCTGTTCGGTGCGTTTCGCGTCGAAATGAACCAGCACTGGCAATGAGTCTTGTGTGAGATTCCACAACCCGCACTCGATGACGACCGCGGGGTTGCTCGCAGGACTGAACGCAACGCGTTGGGTGTCCTTCTCTACGGTGCCCTGAAGCTGAACGGCGGTGTCCGATAGGGTGTCCTGGAGGTTTCCACGGACGACCCCCGCCTTGTTCACGGCAAGCTGGAGCAACTTGTCGGGACTCGTTTGGCCGGGGGCGATTGCGCCGAAAACTCCCAACGGCATCCACTCCTCGTTTTCGGTTTGGGCACCGGCGCCAGCGATCTCGGCCGCCTGTTGATAGTACTGCTCGGCTGAAGCTACCGGCTGACCGCCGTAACAGACTTGGCCGTCCTGGTAGACGATGTAATTCCCGTAGTCGTAGGTCGTCGGCTCGGAACTGCAACCACAATAGGCGTATGCCGAACTCCACGGGGCCGTGGTCCACCAACGGGCGCCAGCAACCCCCGCCGTAATCCATGCTCCCGGATGGGCGGCGTGCCACTGGGGCGTCCAGTAGCCGCCCGGCCGGGATGGCGCGGCCGGAAGTTGCGACGGGCGATTACCCGCAAGCCCCTGTCCAGTTCCCACCGATGGTCGAGTGCCGAGACTCGGAGTTGCGGGACGATTTGCGGCCGGAAGTTGGGCAGGGCGATTCAGCCCCTGCGATGGTACGGTCCGACTCATGGAGGGACTTCGATTAAACGACGGACTTGCCGCCGGACGTGCTTCACCGGAGAATCCACCACCGCGGGCGCCACCGCCGGAGAATCCGCCGCCCCCACGTCCTCCTCCTCCGCCTCCTCCGCCGCGAGCAAGGGCCTCTGCTGCAAGCAACAGCACACTTATTCCCACGGCGGACAGCACGATCGCGAACTTTCTCATAGGATCGGCTCCCTTGGTATTCGTAGTGGACTTGCCCTTACTCGTAATCAGTTGGTCCGTTCTCGGGTTCCTTGCTTCTTCGCCTTTGGCGCCCGCGGCTTTTCCACAGCCTTGCCCGCCTCCTTGGGCACGTCGCCGGCCGTCTTGCGGATCATCTTCACTTCGTCAATGTTGGGCAAGAACTCCCCATCTAGCTTCCTGCCGATGGACTTCCAAGTAAATGTGTTGCCGTCCACAAGCGTGTAGACGTTGGTAGCGGAAGCCTTGCGGCCATCGGGCAGGACTTGGCTGAACTTGACGACCCAGCGGTCGTGCTCCTTCGACCAGGTGCCCTCGCCGAAACCGCCGTCGGAATCGAACATCCAGGAGCGGATCGTCCCTGAGGCTGGGTCCCAGCCGATGACTTGGGTGCCTTCGAGGTCGTCGTCCGTTCCAGGCACCGACACCCTGAACGCATAGGTCAAGAAAGTCTTGTTTTTCGTCCATGACACGGTAGCCTTATCATCCACTTCAGGGCTATCGTCGAGCCAGTCGCCGACCAACCAGGCCAGTTCCTTTAAGGGTGAACTTGCTGGCGGTGTCTCGGGAATCTCTGTTTCACGGACGGTATTCAGCTTCCATTGGCCTTTCTCCTTCACGTCGACTGCGAGGTACGTGGAATCGCTCGGCGGCTCCGCAGGTCGGATGACGCGAACAGTACCTTCCTCGATGGCCACGTTGGGTGACACAAAGCGGATGGATGGGTTAGTCACCTCGATGCGTACGCCCTTGTTCTCGGCGAACAGAGCCTGCAACTCCTTCTCGATGGCGGCCCTGCCTCGAAATCGCTGACCCGAAGGGCTGATCCATTCGCCGGAATCGCTCCAATGCGCGGCGACCGCCTTGGCATCGCCGCGGTTGTAAGCTGCGGTGTACGACTCCACAGTCGCCCGGATCGCGGCCTCGTCCGATGTCTCGTCGGCTTTGTTTGTCTCTGCCGCAAGCGTCGAAACGGCAATGATGAACACCGCCGTCATGGCGGCAAACGGCCGCATCGCGCCGTCAGGTGCGAACAATGAACGTGACATGAGTGGTCTCTCCTTCGTGTCGGGATTGCTGGGATCTGCCAGAGATTTCTCCAAGCTGGCGAGTCGGTGCCGCTCGTGGCTTCTCACCGCCACAGCGAAGTTGCACCGCCCGTTGGCTTGATTGAAGTCTATCACGCAAAGGCCTCTCGCAGTTTCTGCTCTTGCTCCTCGGACAGGTTGGTGGCGACGATCTCGAACTTCGGAAGTGTCTTGGCCGCCTCGACCACGCGATCCTTGACCGCGTCGCTCGTCAAGAGGAACAGCGCAGAAGTCCCTTGCGTCACCTTGCCGCGGACCTCCTGGATGAACCGATCGTCAATTCCATAGTCGGCGAAGTGGCCTGCCAGTGCGCCCATCAACCCTCCGATCGCCGCCCCGAAGAAGGGCACGAAGAAGATCAGGCCGAACAGCATGCCCCAAAAAGCGCCATTCCACGCCCCGGCAGACGCCAGGTCGAAAAGCTGGCGGGTCTTGGGCTTTCGTGCCCCCTGGGGCCAACTGACGACGGCCGCATCGTGGAGCTTGATCAGGGCTTGTTTCTGCAGGCCCTGGACCAAGACCAGACCTTGGTCGGCCCCCTCGACCGAGCCGAACTTCAAGACCGTAAGTGTTGCCATCGCCTACCTCCTTTGGGGAAACGAGTTTCGCGTGTGTGAGATGGAGTCCAATCGCGGCAACCGTCACTGCCGGGTCGGCCCAACCTGATAGCAAAGAACGTGCCCGATTTGCCGGAACGATGGCAGAAGCGCATAAGCCATGACGCCACAAGTGGTTGCGGAAAACCGATGAACCGAAACTAAGCGCCACAATTACCGAGCGTCTCCGATATTTCGGAGAATTGCTGTCGCCCCGCTGCCTGAACCAGTACAATACACTTGCGTCGAGTTTGCCAGGCGATTTTGACTCGGACTCCCATCCAGGCCGAGGCGCGCGGTGCAGTGCCACGTTCTCCAATACGGGGGAGAGGTCGGTGCCTGAATGAGGGATGTCCACGAAGCGCTGGTTGTCAACGGCGATCCCGAAGATCCCGAGGTCGCCGAGTTCCGACAGGCCTGGGGAGCACCGTTGCGTTCCCCCGGTGAACTTGAGCCGGCGTCAACTCTGGCCGTTGCTCCCGAGGATCGCGAGTCGACGCAGGAGAAGCTACGGCACGCGTCACCGGATTGGAATGTGACGTTTAATGCCATCAACGACCTCGTCTGCCTCTTGGACCGCGACGGGACGATCCTGCAGAGCAACGAAGGCATGACGAAGCACCTCGGCCTGCCAAAGGATCAGGTAATCGGCCGAAAATGCTACGAAGTGATGCATGGTTCGGGCACGTTTTTCGAGAGTTGCCCGTATCAGAGAATGCTGGCAAGTGGAAGAAGGGAGAGCGCCGAGCTTACCCTCAACGACAGGTTTTACCGGGTGACTGCCGATCCCGTATTCGACGAGAACGACGGAATCTCGGGCGCCGTTCATGTTATCCGCGACATCACGGATTACAGACGCGCGAGTCTGCTCTTGGAAGAGCGTCTTCGGTTCGAGAATTTGCTGGCCGATCTCTCGGCCACCTTCGTCAACGCCCCGATGGAGCGACTCGACGAGATGATCGACGGCAGTCTGAAAGTGCTCGTGGAGTTTCTCGGAAATGATCGAAGCACTATCGTGGAGTTTACCGAGGACAAAACCCACGTTTTCGTGACCCATTCCTGCGCGGTCCCAGCGGAAACAGTTCGCACCCGCTGACCGCGCAG
>JANLFZ010000157.1:9506-10996 GCA_024653385.1 Thermoguttaceae bacterium
TGTTTCCGCTGGGACCGCTTGCTGACGACGGGCTTCCCTGGTTCATCGGGCAGTTTCGGTGCGGCAAACCCGTTTACATGAGCTGCTTGCCCGGAGACTTGCCGCCCGAGGCGGAAAAAGAAAGGCATTATTGCGAGGCCCATGGCATCAAGTCCAACGTCGCCATTCCACTCAAGGCCGGCGGCGTGATTCTAGGCGCACTCACTTTCGCTTTCCTCAAACGGCGGTGCGAGTGGCCAGCCGAAATCCTCTCCCGCCTGCAAATGATCGGGGAAGTGTTTGCCAATGCCCTGTTGCGAAGGCGATCCGATGAGGCACTTCATGCAGCGCTTGCCGAGAATGAGGCGCTGCGGGCCCGTCTGGAACGTGAGAACCTCTATCTTCGTGAACAGGTCGTCTTGAAACATCGCCCTGAGCGAATCGTCGGTCAAAGCGAGGCGCTCAAGAAGGTGCTATCCCAAGCGGAGCGCGTGGCGGTAACCGATACGCCGGTTCTGCTGGTGGGGGAGACGGGGAGCGGCAAGGAACTGTTGGCGCAGGCAATCCATGAGCTAAGCGCCCGCAAAGACCGCCCCATGGTCATCGTCAACTGTGCGTCGCTGCCGGCCACGTTGGTCGAGAGTGAACTCTTCGGACGGGAGGCCGGGGCGTACACAGGCGCCGCTTCCGCGCAGGTTGGTCGCTTTGTGGTTGCCGATGGCTCGACGCTGTTCCTCGACGAGATCGGCGAATTTCCGGTCGAAGTGCAGGCAAAACTACTCCGCGTCCTCCAGGACGGCCGCTTCGAACGACTCGGCAGCCCGGAAACCGTGACGGTTAATGTGCGGATTATTGCCGCCACCAATCGTGACCTGGAGCAGGCCGTGCGGGAGGGCAAGTTCCGTGCCGATCTGTACCACCGGCTGAATGTCTTCCCGATCCGCGTTCCTCCGCTCCGGGAGCGTCCTGACGATATCCCGCCGTTGCTTTGGGCTTTTGTACAGGCATTTGGGCGCCGCATGGGCAAGACGATCACGGGCATCCCTCAAGAGACGATTCAGCAGTTGCAGCGATACTCCTGGCCGGGTAATGTCCGTGAATTGAGCAACGTCGTTGAACGGGCGATGATTCTCACGACCGGCGACATTCTACATATAGAATTGCCCTCCGCTTCCCAACAGGCCGGGATTCCTCGTTCGACATTGAAGGAAAGCGAACGAGCCCACATTCTTTGCGTGCTGGGCGAGACAGGCTGGCGTATTCGAGGCGCCCGCGGTGCCGCCGAGATCCTAGGGATCAAGCCCACGACGTTGGAGTCTCGGATGGCGAAGCTCGGCATCAAACGCCAAGACTGAATCTCCGATATTTCGTAGAAGACTCTGATATTTCGGAGACCCCCACCGTCGTGAGCGCCGATCCTCCGCGCGTGGGCTCTTACGCAACGCGTTTCTCGTCAATAGCTTAACGCGTTTCTTGCGAGGCATTTCTCACGCTGGCACGGTCCTTGCGTG
>JANLFZ010000157.1:11006-11302 GCA_024653385.1 Thermoguttaceae bacterium
TGAAACCGGGGCACAATTGCCTGGCGAGGAACAACCACAATGGATTTGTGAGAGAGTAATCGTGCGATGATTCTGGCATCATTTCGCATTGTAGTGCCGGAGAGTAAACGCGAGGAGGTTCTGAGAGTCCTGCTGTGCTTGAAAGGTCCCACAGAGGTGGCAAAGGGATGCCGGGCCTGCCGAATCCTCGAAGACGCGCGAGACGACCGTGCGTTTACGTACCTAGCGCGGTTTGACACGGAGGATGAACTGAAGGAGCACCTTCGCTCGGAGCCGTTCCGCCGGCTGCTGCCATA
>JANLFZ010000157.1:11332-12355 GCA_024653385.1 Thermoguttaceae bacterium
CCGGAAGTTGATTTCAGCACAATCGACCGGATCCGTGGAATCGAGTTCCTTGTTGCGGTGCTCACCCCGAACCTGCGTGAGACCGGAACTCGTTGACAGAACCCCTGTGACATTCGGCGTCAGTTCAAATGACAACACCGGGTAGCCCATGTCATCCCAAGAACTACTGACCGCTTCAAACGTGATCCTCGATTCCCTCAGCGACGGCGTGTATGTGTGCGACACGGACCGGAGAATTGTCTTTTGGAGCAGGGCCGCCGAGCGGATTACGGGCTGGCGATCGAGCGACGTTGTCGGTCGCCGGTGCCTGGATGACGTGCTTTCTCACGTAGACAAGGACGGCCATCGCCTCTGTGGAGAGGAGTTTTGCCCGCTGCATCGGGCTATGGTGACCGGGACCGAGAGCACCGTTGGTCTGATCGTCTTTGCCCGGGGAAAGGAGGGCAGCAGGATACCCATGCAGGTGGCCGTGGCTCCAATTCGTGACACGTTCGGCAAGATCATTGGCGGCGTGGAGACGTTTCGAGATGTGTCAGCGACACTGGCGGACCTTGAGAGGGCAAAAAGAATTCAAGCCCTTTCGCTCGAAACCGACCCGCCGGAAGACCGTCGCATTAGCTTCTGCACGCATTACGTTCCGCACGACATCGTCGGAGGTGATTTCTACGCCATCGAGCTATTAGACGACGATCGTTATGGCTTCCTGCTCGCCGATGTAATGGGGCACGGGGTGGCTGCCGCCCTGCACACCATGCACCTGAGTTCACTGTGGGACCGGCATTATCGCCTACTCGCCGAGCCCGTGGTATTCGCCCAAACGATGAACAATGAACTGGCAAGGGTCGTGAAGGGAGAATCGTTCGCAACTGCGATATGCGGGGTAATTGACGCCGAGCACAGAGCGCTCCGATTCGTCTCTGCCGGTGGTCCGCCGGGCTTGGCGATGCGCGCCAACAGCACGATGGAAGAATTGCAGTGTAGCGGCCTCCCGTTCGGCATGATGGAAGACGCTGGCTATCAAGA
>JANLFZ010000158.1:0-4929 GCA_024653385.1 Thermoguttaceae bacterium
ATTTTCACGGTCAAGGAGTTCGGCGATTTCGTGTTTCGTTTCGAGTTCAAACTCGGCCCGGGCGGAAACAACGGCGTGTCGGTCCGCGGCCACGAGATCCAGATCCTCGACGACGACGCGCCCCAGCACCGGAACATCAAGCCCTGCCAGTATCACGGCTCGATCTACTGCACGGTACCGGCCAAGCGGGGCCACACGAAGCCCGTCGGCCAGTGGAACACCGAAGAAATCGAATGCCGCGGGAGCCACTGGAAAGTGACGGTCAACGGCGCCGTGGTGGTCGACGTCGATCTGGCCACCGTGCCCGGGGCCGAGGAGCTTGCCCGGCGGACCAAGGGCCCTTTGGGTTTTCGGGGCCACGCGACCCGGGTCGAGTTCCGCAACCTGCGGGTGAAGGAACTCGGCCCGGCCAAGTAGGCCGGTCGCTTTGCGACCGGAAGCGCGGGACAGGGATCGCCCCTGGTGACCTTGAGCTGCCGAGCTGCGGGTCACCGAGTGCCCTGCCTACGCCGGCGTGTTGCGCTCTTGCTCGGTTTCCGGGTGCATCCAACGATTGAGGACCGGCGCCAGCGCGAAGCAGATCGCCGCCGAGGCGATGGCGCCCAGCGCAATCTTGCCGAACACCTCGCCATAGACGTGGCACGTCTCGCTGGGCGGCGGGATCACCGCCCCGCCGCCGTCTCCGTGGGTCACGCCGGTGAATTGCGCGATGATCGCGGCCAGAAGCTGCGAGAACGCGGTGGCCAAGAACCACACGCCCATCACCGTGCTCACCAGGCGGCTGGGCGAGAGCTTGGTGACCATCGAGAGGCCCACGGGCGACAGGCACAACTCGCCCGTCGTGTGCAGCAGGTAACCGAGGAAGAGCCACGCCATGGCCGTCATGCCGCGGGGATCGGCGGTGCGGGCGGCGTACCAGAAGGCCACGAACCCCAGTCCCAATTGCAATAGCCCCAAGGCGAACTTGAAGGTCGTGCTGGGCTCCAGGCCCCGGGCGCCCAGGTAGCTCCATAGCGCGCTGAAGACCAGCCCGAACAACAGGATGTAGACCGGATTGGCCGCCTGGAACGACGAGGCCGGGATCTCGGCCCCCCCGACGCCCATGCCGACGTTTTCCGAAACCACCACCCACCGGACGGTTTGTTGCTCGGGCCCGGCGCCTTCGACCGACGCCGCGTCGCGGAGCATGGCCAGGGCGGTCATGGTCAGCACCTCGTACTTGCCGGCCGCCTCGACGAGCTTGTCGGCCTCTTCGGGCTTCAGTTGGCGCTGCGCCGCCACGCGGCGGATCGCCTTGGCGATCTGGTCCTTCATGGCCTGGTCGCCGTTGCGGTGTCCGATCTGCTCTTGGGTCAACAGCGGCAGATCCCGCAATGCGGGCTCGGTCGTCTTCACCGGCACCCGAAAGACGATCGACTGCCCCACGTCCTGGGCCGAAATCGTCCGCGCTTCCACGACGCGGTCGACGTTCCGGTCGGTGAAGTTGTTCACCGAGCTGCCGGCCTGCTCGAAGAACGACCAGAAGAGCATCGAGAAGAACGTGAGGATGAGCACGACGTACATCCGCTGCCGCGGGATGGTGTCCAGCCGGAAGGTCTCGTAGAAGATGTACGCCGCCGCGATCAGGCCCGAGAGCACCAGCACGAGGCCGGCCGGCCGGCTCGTCTCTTCAAGCACCACGGCGAACACGCGGAGGAGGGGGCTCTGGCTGGTCTGGAATCCCTTGACGGTCTCCTCGGAAATCAGCGTCATGGGGCGGTTGTTCCCTGAAAGCGGCGCAAACCCCGAGACCAGGAGCACGAATGCCCCCACCGCGAGGATCGTGCCGAGGTACACCAGCCACGTGGCCGAGAGCGGGCCGAGCACCGGGCGGCGCAAACGCGCTTGGTCGGGCGGGGCGCCGGCCTCGGCCGGCACTCCACCGCGTTCCAGGGCCACCATGGCCACGCCCGCGGAGATCAACAGCGCGATTCCCACGAAGATGTTCGCCACCAGCGACAGGCGATTGTCGGCCAGGCCGAACAGGCTGACGGCCGTTGCCACCGCGCCGATCGAAATCAAGCCCTGAGCGAACCGCGTGGGAGCCACGAACACGGCGACCCCGACGAGCATCCCGATCCCGGCCAGACCGAACCCGTACGACCAGCCGTAGGTCTCGCCGATGTAGGCGCACAACAGCGGCGACATGGCCGCCCCGAGATTGATGCCCATGTAGAAGATCGTGAAGCCGCCGTCGCGCTTCGGGCTTCCCTTGGGGTACAGCGACCCGACGATCGTCGAGATGTTGGGTTTGAAGAACCCGTTGCCGCAAATCAACAGCGCCAGCCCGGTGAAGAAGAACAGGCTCCGCGGGACCGTCAAGAATGCCTGGCCCGCGGCCATCAACAGGCCGCCGAGCACCACCGACCGCCGCGCCCCCAGCAGCCGATCGGCCAACATGCCGCCGAAAAACGGAGCCATGTAGACCAGCGCCGTATAGGCCCCATAGACGGCGATCGCGTCCTTGTCGCCGTAGGTCAAGAATCCCTTGACCATGTACAACATCAGCAGGGCCCGCATGCCGTAGTAGGAGAACCGCTCCCACATCTCGGCGAAGAAGAGCGTGAACAAACCCGCGGGGTGCCCGAGTAAGACGGAGCCGTTCGGCGCCATCGGCGATTGGGTCGTGCTCATGAGGTCTCCGGCATCGAAAGGGCGTGGGACGGTGCGCTAGGGTTCGCCCGAGACCGGCGGGCGGCGCGTCCTAGGACGAGGTCGCCGACCGGCCGCGTCTGCGCGGTGGCATGCGATGGACCTCTCAGTCCTTGGGCTTGCTTCCGAGATCGGCCGCGAACGCCTTGGGGTTCAGCTCCTCGCCGGTCGCATGCCGCGCGAGTTGGTTCCAGTTCAGGCTCCGGCCGGGGGCGAAGACCTTGGTCTTGAGGAACGCGCCGGCCGCCGGGTTGCCCACGTAGATCGCCCGCATGGGATCGCCGCCGCCCAGCGCCTCGCGCACCAGGGCATGGTGAACTTGCGAGGCGAACAGCTCGCCCATCATGTAGTTGTGATAGTACGCCGGGGCCTGCACGATGTGGATCTTCGCCGCGTAGTCGGGGGCGTTGCGTCCCTCGGGCCGCCGCACCTCTTGGTACTTCTCGACGAGGTCCCACCAGAGCCGGTTCAGGTCCTGGTCGGGGTTCTCGTAGAGCGCCACCTCGAACCGCAGCATCACCTGGCACCAGCGCGAGAACACCAAGAGCCGGTTCCGCCGCAGTTTGGCCGCCGAGGCGTTGTAGGCAGCCGGCTCCGGCACGGCGATCCCCAACTTGCCCAGCCAGTCGGCATTGTCGACGAACCGCTCGAACATCATCGCGATCCCCTCGGTCGCCAGCGCGTGGGCGTCGGTCCGCAACACATAGGGGACGCTCGCCGGGATGTTCTTGCTGGAATACACCCCGTGGCCCAACTCGTGGATCATCGTCGAAAGCCAGTAGCGGTTGGGCACGATGTTCGCCAGCACGCGCACGTCGCCCGCCCGGTCGATGTCGGTGCAGAAGGCATGGGGGTTCTTGCCGGGCTTCTCGTACAGATCGCTGCGGCGAAGGATGTCGTCGACCGGCAGGCCGATCCCCGCGTAAAACTCGCGCGACACCCGCAGGATGTCGGCCTTGGCGAAGGCCTCCTCGGCCAGATTGGGGAAGACGGCGGGCGATTCCTGGAAGAACGGGTCGTGGTAGTGCCAGGGACGCAGATCGGCCACCGAAATGCCGCAGTTCTTCGCGAGAATCTCGTCGATCTCGGCCTTGGCCGCGCGGAACGGCTCGCGGGTCAGGGCGTCGAGCTGATCGAACAGGGCCAGCACCTGCTCTTGGCTCTGTTCGCCCAGCGAAAGCTGCATCGCGTGGTAGTTCCTATAGCCGAGCTTGCGCGCGGCCTCGTTGCGGAGCTTCACCAACTCCGCCAGTCCGGGGGCCACCAACGGCGCCACGGCCTTGCTCGCCTCCCATGTCTTGCGGCGCTGGGCCGAATCCTTCGACTCGCGAAGAACCCGACGCACCTGGCTATCGGTCAGCTCCTTGCCGTCGACCTGGGGACGGTACGTGTTGAACGCCTGCTCGATGGCGTTGGACTTTTCGAGCATCCGCTTGAGCAACTCGGGCTCGACTTGCCGCGACAGATACTGGAGATACAGCACCTCGATCTGCCGCGCCAAGAGGCGGTCTTTCACACCGGATTGCTTGATCGCTTTCAGTTCGGCGAACGCCGCCGGGTCGGCCAGGGCCATCTCGAGCTTCGTCTCGGCCGCTTCCTTGCGCCGGTAGTCCTCGTCCTTGCCGGTGGTGTTGGCGTCCCACCACCGTAGGCCGACCTCGATCTCCAGGGGGCGAATGCGCTGTTCGTGGCGCTCGACGAAACGCCGGGCTCGCGCGTCGGGATCGTCGGCCCCGAGCACAACCGAGACGGCCACCAACGCCAGTGTGGTCCCAAAAGCCAGGTGCGATAGCGGCATAAGAAGCCCTTTCGGACGGGGATTTGGACAAACCGACCCCCTATTCTACCCGGACGGCACGCGGACGCAACCGCGCACGGCCGCGATCGGCGAGCGATGCCCTCGGTGGGCGCAAGCAGACGCTGCACGAAGCAGGGCATTCGCTTGTTGATCAGCGAGCCCCCCGCGCACGATCCTCGCACGCTTCCGCAAGCTTAACCATGAATGCTGCGCCGAGCAGCTTGCCCTGGGATGGCACGAACCCCAAGAGACGAAGAACGTCGGGAAGTGCGCATCGGGCGGAGAAAGCTTGCCGACGGGCCGGGGTTGTTGCTAAGTGCCAGCACAGTTGACACCGGGCCGAGTCGCCCCTATTCTCGGATCACGGACGTCTTGGCCGCGGGCTTCAGAGGAGATGCTGCAATGACCATCGCTGCCTGCTATCTCTCCGCCGAGGGCGT
>JANLFZ010000158.1:4939-8019 GCA_024653385.1 Thermoguttaceae bacterium
ACAACCATGTTCATATCCGGTCTCGGCCCGGGTGCGCCGGGGGCCGAGCATCACTACAACTTCGCCCAGAAGATCTTCCAGGTCGGTGAGAATAGCACCCTGGCGATGACGATGTGGGGGCTTGGGACTCTTGGCAGCGTCAGCTACCGGACCCTGATCGCACAGTTTGCCGATTCACTGGTCGGCCAAGGCGCTCAGTCGATGGCGGATGTGGCAAAGCGCTGGAACCAGTTCTTCTGGACCGCTTACTCAGCGCAGTTGGGGTCCATAGTTCAACGTGCCCAAGCGCTGGGCAATCAGGCGACAAGAACCCCTGAAGAACAAGGCGAGTTGGATTTCCTCTTGCAGGCTTTTTCTGGTGGATTTTGCATCGGTGGGTACTTGATGAACGACCGCACCCCCGCCGCTTTCCAGATTCTCTACGACCCTACCCTCACGAGCCCAGGGCCTATCGACGCGCTCGCGGTCGGGAGCACTCGATTCTGGGGTTGCCCAAACCTCATCCACCGGCTAATCTTCGGCCTCGACGAGTCCCTATTCTCCAAGATTTGTGAGTCTGGGAAATGGACAGGAAGCGACCAAGACCTGTTCGACTTGATCCGACCGTGCTGCCTGGGCCAGCCGTTCGGCCTGCCGATTCGTGAGGCGATTGACTGGGTACATGCGTCGATCTACACTACAATCAAGACGATGAAGTTCTCGCACATGGCCCCCGTATGTGGGGGGCCAGTGGAGATTGCGGTCATCACAACGGACAGAAAATTCCGTTGGGTGCGTCACAAGGAATTCGGTGCGGCCATTGGCGAGGGAGGTCTGTTCGATGTCTACCGTGACTCACGATGATCTCCAGCGGGAAATCCAGGCCAAGCTGCGGCAACTCCCGCCGGCCGATTGGGTCAGGGCGATGATCGACCATTTTCAGCGCACGGGATCGTATCGTCCCGAGGACTTGCGGCGGTTGCTCGGCGACCCGAATCGGGCCGTCGAACTCGGTCCTAACGCCAGCTTGGCCTCTTTCTATTCGCGGAGAGAGGGTCGCTAGCCCGCGGTCTTTCGAGATCGTCCGATGGCCGATCCTTCCCGCCTTCGGGGCCGCCGTGTCCAGCCTCGCCCGGCTTACGTGCCCACGTGGATCGCGCGCAACTGGCACGGGCCGAGGTCGAGTTCCACGGTCTGGTCCGGCGCCGCCAGCGGCGAACCGGTCGCGGCGTCGGTCGCCCTGCCGCGTTCGGGGAGGCGAACGCGCGCTCTCGGCTTGGAGGCCAGGCCCGTATTGACCACGGCCAGATACGTGCCGTGCCGGGGCGTGCGGATCGCGCGCACGACGACCTCGGGGTCGGCACAGGCCTCCGGCAGGCGCTGGCTGGGCAGGGCGGGCAGGGCAAGGAAGTTCGCGTTGAAGTCGCGCACGTACCTTGGGAACCCGCGGCCGAAGTTGCCGCCGGTAAGGTAGCCGATCCGCGTGGGGTCCCCGTGGGCCATGGCCAGGGCTTCGGCCAGCATGCAGTAAGGGCCCGCACGCTCGATGTCGCACACGAAGTAACCCAGCTTGGGTTGGTCGGCCTTGTCGAACATCATGTTCTCGTTCAGGGCATAGTGCCGCACCACGGCCAGGCCCGAGGGGCCGCGGAACGCCTCGAACGTCTTGGGCGATGCCGCGGTGTACGCCCGGTTGATGCAGTGCGTGAGGAGCACGCCGGGCGTGTCCTGGTAGCGCTGGGGATCGGCCGGCGGATTGGCGTGGTGGACCTCCCAGTTGCCCCAGTTGAGCTGCGGAGCCCGCAGGGCTTCGAGGTACAGGTCCTCGCGCACGACCCGCTCCAGACCGATCGGCACGACGGGCCGGTTGTCCTTGCGGTGCTGGGGCGCGGCCAGGATCTCTTTCCATGTTTCCACATCGTCGGTGACGATCCGTTTTTCCCAAGTAGAAAACGGCGTGCCCGGCTCGCCCCCTTCGGCCGTGTAGAGCACCACGGGATCGGCCAAGCCCTTGGCGCGCAGGTAATCGCGCACCGCCACGAGGAACTGGCGGCGCCGGCCGAACCACCACGCCTCGTAGCGCGCAAGCAGACTCTTGTCGGCCAGGAGGTCGGCCTTCGAGACGGGCTTTGCCAGGCCCGTCTCTTCGGCGAACCGCTGCCGGGCCGCGTCGGAGAAGCTCATGGGCAGTTGCCAGCGCGGGCGGATCCAGACGCCCTCGAACCGGGCCGCGTCCTTCAGGCGCGCCACGGTCAGATCGAGCATCTTCTGAAAGTCGGCGAGGGTTTCCGGATCGGTCAGATCGGCATTGGCCGACTCGACCCACGAGATGTGCGTGTAGGCGTCGTCGCGCGTAAGGGGTTTGCACCGGCGCTGGTAGCCCAGCCCGCGGTCGCCCTTGCTGCCGGAATACTCATAGTACGGCAGCACCGAGAACCCCTCGCGGCCCATCAGGGCCACGATCCGGCTCCAGAGGTCCTTCGAACCGTAGGCGAAGTGGACCCACTGGTTGCCGCCATAGGGCGTGGGATCCCAGTGCTGGCACGCGCCGAATTCCAGCAGATCCTTGGTGAACGTGGGGATTCCCAAGAATCGCATCTGCCGGGCCTTGAAGCGATACCAGTCGAGGCGGTCGCGCACGCCCCGCTCGGTCTCCTTGTCGCTCTCGATGACGCCGTCGGCCATCTCCTCGCGCCAGAAGATGCTGCGGCGCGGCAGGCCGTCGGGCGGCAGGCGCAGCGGCAGCGCCAGGGGGGCCTCGTCGGGTACTTCGAGCAGACGGATCCGCGCGACGGCCGCGCCGCGCGACGTGGGGTCGTTCTCGGCCGAAAACTGGGCAATCGCCACGTCGAACCCGTCGTCGGCGGTCAGTTTCCGCTCTTTGGCCCCGCGGAGGAACTCCAAATCGGGAAACCGGTCGTGCAAGTGGAAATAGAGACTCCACGCTTCGTACCGGCCGGAAAGAGGCACGCGGAGCGACTCGGGAACGTTGTTGACGTACTTCGGGTGCAGGGCGTCGCCGACCGTCGTGCCCGTGTGAAACCCCCGCGAGGTCTCGTTGCCGCCGTTGAGAACAAGGATGCTGCGGGGCTGGTCCTCGG
>JANLFZ010000158.1:8029-12295 GCA_024653385.1 Thermoguttaceae bacterium
AGCAGCTTCCACTTGCCCAGCCGGAACGCCATGTACGACGATTCGCCTTCCACGGGCCGCAGCACGCGGCACGGGCGGCCCAGGATCGTCTCGACGCGGCTGGCCCCCGCCGGGCTCTCGCGGAACTGGTGACTGGGGTCCGGCGCGGCGCAGTCGACGTCGTCGACCACGCGGAGACGGCCGAACGGCGGCAGTTCGACCCACGGACGCTTGGGCAGTTCCTCCTGGGCACGCCGGATCGCCGTCTCGCGCTCGGCCCGGCGCCGCGCCTCGGCGGCCTTGCGATCGAGCATCGCCTGGTGGGCCTCGGGCGTGTACTCGTAAAGCGCGATCTCGGTGACCATGGCCCCCGGCGTCTTGAACTCCAGGCGCAGCCGCCGCGCGGTCACGTCCAAAGGCACGCGCGCCCAACGCATGTACTGATCGGTCGTCGCCGTCGCCACGACTTGCCACGAGCCGGGTTCGCTAGCCGAGATCTCCAATGGCCCGATGCCGTGGGTGTCGAAGAGCCACAGCGACGAGAGGTTTCGCGGCCGGCCCAGGTCGATCGTCGCCGCATAGGGGAACCGCTTCCAGTGCTGCGACGGGATGTCCCACCCTCGCTTCGGCTCTCCTTTCGGAGGATCGGGCACCATGTCCTGCTCGTCGACCAGCCCCGAGAAGTCGGCCAACTCCGAACTGCCGGCGACCATCGCCTTGTCGAGGCGGATCCGCACCTCTTGGGACCTCGCCGAGACGGCAGGAAGGACCAAGAGAACCGTCGCACAGGAATAGAAAACACATCGCCGCGGATTCATTGGGGTACTACCGAGGGTGCACTTCCGGCGTTCGAGGCGAGATCCGACCCCGCCTCGAGACGCACGATCAAATCGCGCAAGTGATGGACGGTTTCGAGAAATCGCGGCTCTCGCTGCATGAGGCGGGCCGGGCGGTCGGCAGGCTCGATCTTCAGCTCTTCGAGGATCCGCCCCGGGCAGGGGCCCATCACATAAGCCCGATCGCCCAAAAAAACCGCCTCTTCGATCGAGTGGGTGACAAAGAACACCGTGGCCTGCACCTCGCGCCACAGCGAGACGAGCAGGTCTTGCATGTTCATGCGGGTGATCGGGTCGAGGGCCCCGAACGGCTCGTCCATGAGGATGATCCGCGGTTTGAGGATCAACGTGCGTGCGATGGCCACGCGCTGCCGCATACCGCCGGAAAGCTCATGGGGGTACTTGTCCTGGTCGTCCTTGACGCTCAGTCCCACGTGCTCGATCCACTGCCGGCCCAACTCGTTCCGCTCGCGGCGCGGCACGCCCTGGCACTCCAGGCCGAAGGTGATGTTCTCCAGCACGGTCCGGTGATCGAAACTGGTGTAATCCTGGAAGACCATTCCCCGGTCGGAGCCCGGACCGGTCACGGGCCGGCCAAGCACCAGCACCTCGCCCTCGGTGGCCGGGTGCTGCGGCGGCAGGCCGGCAATCAGGCGGAGAATTGTGCTCTTGCCGCAGCCCGAGGGACCGAGAATCGCGACGAACTCGCCCTTGTTGGGCAGATCCTCGACGAAGAACGTCACATCGCGAATCGCGGTGAAGGCGTTCGGCCTGCCCGCGTTGTAGGTCTTGGTCACACGGCGGAACTCGACCACGCGGGGGCGCGCCGGCTCGGCAGGCCGCGTGGGATCGAGCACCTGTCCCATGCCGACCTGGGTGTCGGGCGGGGCAGCCAAGGGGTGTGGATGGGGGGTCGGCTCGGTCATGGACGGTCCCTCCGCGCAGTCCGCCCGAGGACGAACGACTTCGCGTCGTCCCACGCGCACAGCGCCGCCTTGACCGCCCGGTGCAGCAAGCCGGCGCCGCCATACTGGTACGGGAACAGCTCGCGCTGGACCCAGTACAAGAGCCGGTCGATCCCCAGGGCCACCAGGGGGATGATCATCAGGATCAAGAGGATGTAGGTGCGGTGCCCGCCTCGGCCCTGGGCCATGTTGATGATCCCGCCCAGCCCGTAGGCATTGTCGGTCTGCACGACCTCGGCGAGCATGATGTAGCCGAACGCCAGGCCGAACAAGAGCCGCAGCGAATTGAAGATGCGGGGCATGGCCAGGGGCACGAGCACCTTGAGGATGATCTGCCGCCGCGACGCGCCGAGGGTGTAGGCCGTGTCGATGTAGCGGTCGCTGATGTCGGCGATGGCGTTGGCCGTGTCGACGATCACGAACGCCACGCACGCGATGAAGATGAACATCGCCTTCTGGAACTCGCCGTAGCCGAACAGCGCGAAGGTCAAGGGGATGATCGCGGCGATGGGGGCGTTGCGGCCCCAGACGGTCAGCGGCGCGACCATCGCGGCGATCCGCCGGAAGCAACCGCACAAGACCCCCACCGGTACTCCCACGACGGCGGCCAGACCGAATCCCAAGACCACGCGGCGGAGCGTGCGCAGGATGTTCCGCGTCAATGCCGCGTCGAACCACAGTTCGTCGAAATCGGCGAACGTCTCGGCCGGGCTGGGCAGCACGACGGGGCTGATCCAGCGGTCCTCGGGCTGGGCCCCCGAGGTCGCCCACCACCACGCCGCGCCCACCAACGCCAGGCCCGCCACGCCCAGGACAATCGCCTGCCAGAGCGGCACCTCGCCGCGCAGCGCCGCGAAAGGCCGACGGGACGAGGACCGGTCGGCCCGAACTTGCAAGGTCGGTTCGGTCATGGACGGGACCCTACTCACGCTCGGCCGGGTACACCTTGATCTCCACCCGCCGGTTCTTCGCGTGGTTGAACGGCTGCGCCGGGTCGGCCGGTCGGTCCCACCCCACGCCATCGACGACGAACCGGTTGGGCTCGAGGTTGAACTTCTGCACGAGGGCCTCGCGCACCGCGTTGGCCCGGTTCATCGAGAGCTGCTTGACCAGATCCACGGGAACCTGGCCGCGCATCGAGCTGTCGGTGTGCCCCTCGATCACGACGCGCGCCGCGCCGAACTTCCCCACGAGCTGGCCGACCCCCTCGAGCACGTTGTCGACGTTGGGGTCGTACAGCTCGCCGTCGGTCTTGGCCCCTTCTTGCTTGGTCCGGATCCGGTGGAGGTTCCAATCGTTCGGAGCGAAGTGGATCACCACCCGGTTGGTGAGAATCTCCTCCGACTCGGCGCGGATTTCCCCGACCGTCTTCGGAGCGAGCTGGATCTGGTACTCGTCTTTCTGCGATTTGTACTTCTCTTCCTGGCCCAGCTTCTGGATGATCGAGAAGTCCATCACCTGATCGAACCGCACCGGCGTGTTCTGAATCGTGCCGATCTGCCGGTAGAGGTAATACGCCGAGCGCCAGATGCGCTCGAAGTTCGTGGGGTTGTTCTCGTTGAGGAAGAACTGGTAGTTCTCGGCCCAGTTCGTGTTGTGGGCATCGCCGAACATGGTCATCGCCTCGTCGGCGGGGATGTTGTAGCCCGCGGCCATGAGCTTGGCGCAAAGGGCCTTCTGCTCGGGTTTCTTCATCTCTTCCATGGCGTCGAAGATGCCGCGCACCAGGGCCTCGATGATTCCGGGGTGGTCCTTGGCGAAATCGGCCCGGGCGAACCACACGTCGGCGATCAGCTTGTTGGCCGTCTGGGTGGTGACCAACATGCGGTTTCCCTTGGCCTTGGCGAGGTTGTAGATGTCGGGGGCCCACGAGACCGCGCCGGCGATGCTCTTGTCGGCGGCGAAGGCGGCGGCGGCCTCGAACGCCGTGTTCGTGTAGATCATGCGCACCTCGCCGGGCTGCACGCCGCCGGCGACGAGCATGTTCAGGGCGAAGTACTGCGAGGGCGAGTTCTGGGCCAACACGAGCTTCTTGTCGCGCAGGTCGGCCACGGTCTTGACGTGCTCGCGGACCACAATGCCGTCGCCGCCGTTGGACCAGTCGATCTGCTGGTAGATGCGGGGCATCACCCGGCTGTCCCTGGGTCTGCCCGTCTTGTCGACCATGCCGTCGACAAACAAGGGCACCATGTCGAGCGTCCCCCAGCCGATGTGGACCTGCCCGGCCGCGTACGCCGAGATCATCTGGGCGGGATCGTCGATGAGCACCAGCTCGACGCGGAATTCCTTTCCGTCCGGTGTCTTCCAGGCCTTCTCGGGTTTGAAGCCGTTATTGGCCAGGATGATCGGCCCCCAGCCCGCCCAAACGTTCAGTGCAAAGCGCACCGTGTTGTTCTCCATCGGCTGGTACGCCGAGGTGCCCTTGATCTCGGGCAAACGCTCGGCGGGCCGGAACGTGTACTCCTTTACGGTGGTTCCCGGCGCGG
>JANLFZ010000014.1:0-8821 GCA_024653385.1 Thermoguttaceae bacterium
GAGACGAGGCGAGGCACCCTCACCCCCGGCCCCTCTCCCGCACGCGGGAGAGGGGAGGAAGGTTTTGCCGGCCCCTCTCCCGCTTGCGGGGGAGGGGCGTGTCCGGCCTTGTCATCGCGTGCAAACGTCACACCGCCCTCGACCATCGGTTGGAAACGAATCCTCCCCTCTCCCGCTTGCGGGAGAGGGGCCTGGGGTGAGGGCGGCTCCCACTGGGCCGTCACATCGCCCAGCGTCCCGGTCGCTGGCTTGTACCGATAGACTAGGTGCCCATCCTTGCCCCGGTAGTGGAACGCATACGCTCCGTCCGACGCCTCGAGGCTCACCTTGAACTCGGTCGTCAGGTTGTCGGGCAGGATCGTCTCTTCGCGCGTCGGGAAGGGCAACTTGCCCGGCCCGGTGTTCGTGCCCGTGGTCTGGCCCGGCGGCAGCGTCAGGTTCCGCAAGGGGCGTGGCTCGAAGGTCAAGGGCGGCAGCGACTCGCGATAGACCGAGAGGTTGTCGAAGTGGAGCTTCCGGTCCTGGGCATTGCGGCCGCCGGCGATCTCGATCGCAACCAGCGCTGCGCCGTCCTTGACAAGCGTCTGCTGCTCGGGCGTAAGCCGTCGGTGCATCACCCACCACTCGCGCCAGTGGACACGCCCCATGGGCACGCGGACCGTTTCTTTGCCCTTGGCTTCAAAGAGCACGGCGATGTCGACCGGCGGCGTGGTGCGGTCGGGTACCCAGGCCCAGTTGTTGCCGTACACCCAGAAGTTGACGCAATCGAACGCCGGGGCGGCCATCGGCTTCGGCGGCCGAAGGGTCACCACCGGCTGCGGACCGCTGCCGCGGTACACCAGCGTGCCGACGTGCTTGCCCCAAAGCTGCTCCTCGCGCGTTCGGGTGAACCGGGCTTCGGCGTCCCGGCACTCGACCGTCCAACCGTCGAGGTTCTCGAAATCGATCAGGGCCGGGTGATCGTCTTCGGTGCGGTTGGCCCAATCCATCTCGTAGGGCCGTTTGCCGACGGGCTCGGCAGCCCGGACCATCATGCAGAACCCGGCCACGATGGCCAGCCACAGAAACGTCGATCGCATGGGTGAAGACCTCATAGGTTTCGGGGGCGTGGAGTGCTGGATCCAGAGCGTGTCCCGGAAAGCCTCGTGTCACGGCGCGATGCTTCCCAGCCGTTGGCCCAGCGCTACGGTGGTTCCCTCGGGCGCCAGGATTTCCACGAGTCGGCCATGGGCCGGCGATTCGATCGGCACCACGGCCTTGTCGGTTTCCATCTCGACGATCGGTTCCCCTTGCTGAACCATCTCCCCCGGTCGCTTCAGCCACCGGACCACCGTGGCCTCGGTGATGGTCAGGTCCATGTTGGGCATCACCAGCGGAACCACACTCCCCTCTCCCACAAGCGGGAGAGGGGCCGGTGGTGAGGGCACTCTCCTCCCCTCGCCCGCTTGCGGGAGAGGGGCCGGGGGTGAGGGTGCCCGGGTCTCTTTCTCCGCGTGCCGCACCGCCGGCAGCCTCCGCGGCACGAGCGGCCGACCCTCAAGCACCGCCTTGGCCGCGGCAACGATCTTCTCGGTCGTGATGGCGATCGAGTCCTCCAGCACCGGACTGAACGGGAAGGCGACCGGGTCGACGTGCAAGCGGCCCACGGGGGCATCCAGCTCGTCGAAGGCGTCCTCCATGACGCGGGCGGCGATCTCGCCGCCCAGGCCGCACATCGCGTAGGCTTCGTCGACGACCAGCAGCCGGCCGGTCTTGGCCACGCTCGACACGATCGTCTCGGTATCCAGGGGCTGGATGGTGCGCAGGTCGATCACCTCGCACGAAACGCCCGCGCGCGCAAGCTGTTCGGCCGCGTCGAGCGACCGGCAAAGCGCCAGGCCGCAGGCGACGATCGTCAGGTCGGTTCCCGGGCGTGCCACCCGCGCCTGACCGAACGGCACCAGGTATTCGCCGGTGGGTACCGGCCCCTTGGTCGAAAGCAAGGCCTTGTGATCGAGAAACAGCACCGGGTCGCTTGCCCGAAGCGCCGTCTTGATCAGCCCCTTGGCGTCGGCGGGGTTCGAGGGCACGACCACGATCAGCCCGGGCAGGTGGGCCCAGACCGGGTAGTAGCTGCCGCTGTGGTGCGGACCGGCCTGCTTGATCATGCCCACGCCCGCCCGGATCACCATCGGCACGCTCACCTGGCCGTTGCTCATGTACCGCAGCTTGGCGGCCTGGAGGGCCACTTGCCCGGCGGCCTCGAAGAGGAAGTCGAGGAACATGACGTCGGCGACGGTGCGGCAGCCGCTGGCACTGGCGCCGATGGCCGCGCCGGTGAAGCCCAGTTCGCAGATCGGCGTGTCGATCATGCGCTGGCCGCCGAATTCCTGCCAGAGTCCCTTCGTGTGGCCGAACGTGCCCCCGCGCTGGCCGGTGCCCTCGCCAAAGTAGAGGATGTGCGGATCGCGCCGCATCTCCTCGGCAATGCCGTCGCGCACCGCATCCATCCAACCTTGGACCACGGTGGGTTGCGGCGAGCCGCCCGGAACCGACGGCATCGGCGGATTCAACGGCTCGGCGTACACGTGTTTGCAGACGTCGGCGGGATCCGGCTTGGGCGACGAGCGGGCGAACTCGACGGCCTCGTCGATCTCGCGCTGGACGTCGGCCTCGATCGCCTCGAGGTCGGCAAGCGTCGCGCGGCGTTCCTCCAGCAGCAGGTTCCGAAGTCTCAAGAGCGGGCAGCGCAAGGCCCAGGCGTCCATTTCCTCCTGCGTGCGGTAGCACCCGACGACCGGATCGCCCTCGTGGTGGCCCACCATGCGATAGGTCTTCGACTCGATGAGCGTGGGCCCTTCGCCCGCTCGCGCCCGCCGCACGGCCTCGCCCGCGACCTTCCAGACCGCCAGCACGTCGTTGCCGTCGACCGCGACGCCGGGAATGCCGTACGCCGCGGCCTTCGTGGCCACCTCGGTATTGCGCGTGGTCATGGTAAGCGGCGTGGCCGTGGCGTAGAGGTTGTTCTCGCAGACGAAGACCACCGGCGCGTTCTGGATGCCGGCCAGGTTGAGCGACTCGTGAAAGGACCCGTGGTTGACCGCCCCGTCGCCGAAAAAACACACCGTCACCTGGTCGGTCCCGCGGGTCTTGGCGCTGATGCCCAGGCCCACGGCGGCGGGCATTCCACCGGCCACGATGCCATTGGTGCCGAACAGGCCCACCGAGGGATCGTACAGGTGCATCGTGCCGCCGCGCCCCCCGCAGCACCCGGTCGCCTTGCCGTACAGTTCGGCCAGGAGGATCTTCGGGGGCACGCCCTTGGCCAGCGCATGGCCGTGGCCGCGATGGGTGCTGGTGATCCAGTCGTCGCGCCGGAGGTGGGCCATCACGCCGACGGCCGTCGCCTCCTCGCCGATATACAGGTGCAAGAAGCCCGGCAGTTCGCCGGCCTTGAGCATCGCCTGCGCCGTGCGCTCGAACCGCCGCAAGAGGACCATCTGCCGATAGAAACCCAGCAGGGCCTGGTTGTCCAACGGTTCGGGGATCGACGCGCCTTGGGGGGTCTTCCGTCTGGCCACGTACGCGGTTTCTCTCCGAGAGGTTGCAGTGCCCGCGATCGGCCCGACCGATCGCAATCCCGTTCGTGGAAGCTCCGACGCGGGTCGAACGGGCGCGATCAGTCTAGCACTGGCTCCGGCGAACATGCAAGGCGGCGAATGACCGTTCACCGGCCGGGGACCGGCGCGTTGACGCCTGAGGGGGACAGTCCCATTTTCGCGCTCCTTCGCCGCGAAGAATGGGAGCCCTTGATTCGTTCAATGGATCGTGTATCCTCGACCACTGCGAAAATGCCCTGCCCGGCGGTCGCGCGTCGTGCGCCGGCTGCGCCCAAGGCATGGCATGGCCGGAAAGGAGGCGGTTTATGGTGCGGCGGGTTGTTCTGGGGTCCGTCCTGGCATGGTGGTGCGCTCGTGCGATGGCGGCCTTGCCCGATATCCCCGACTTGCCTTGGCAAGAGCGGTCGGATTGGATCAACGTGCGGACCGATGTCACGCCGGCGGCGGTGGGCGACGGGCAGGCCGACGATACCGCGGCCATCCAGGCCGCATTGGACCTCGGCCGCCAATCCAAGACCGTCTACCTGCCGCCGGGAACCTATCGGCTCACCAAGACCCTGGTCTTCCAAGGACCCGCCGTCGGCTGCCTCGTGGTCGGTCACGGACGCCAAACGCGCCTCGTCTGGGACGGACCGCAAGGCGGCCGGATGTTCTGGAGCAACGGCGTGGCCTACAGCCGCTACGTCGGCCTGAGTTGGGACGGCCAGGGCAAGGCGGCCGTCGGCTTCGACCACGCCGCGCAGGATCGCTTCGAAACCGAAGTCCGCCACGAGCACGAGGCCTTCCGCAATTTCACCGGCTACGGCATCCGCGTGGGGCATCAACAGAAGATCGCCTCGGCCGAAATCCTCTACCGCAACTGCCTCTTCGAGAACTGCGGCACCGCCCTGGCCTTTCTGACCTTCAACGACTACGACAACACCATCGACGGCTGCGAGTTCCGCCGCTGCGGCACGGGCGTGCTCGACAACAAGGGCAACTTCTACGCGCGCCATTGCCACTTCGAAGCGAGCCGCCAGGCCGACTTCGTCGTCGGCAGCGAGCACGGCAGCTCGATCCGCCGCTGCACCTCGGTCGGCTCCCGGCGTTTCGTCGAAGAGACGGGAACGATCGCGCCGCTAACGATCCAGGACTGCCACGTCGCCGGCTGGACCGATCCCGACGGCGCCATCCACCTCAACGGCAGCCCGGTGCTGTTGTTCGATTGCACGTTCACCGGGCCGCCCTCGGCCTCGCCGCCGGTGCGCCTGGCCAATCCGGCCCAGAAGCTCTTGCTGAGCAACAACCGCCCGGCGACGGTCGAGGCGCTGGTCCAAGCCACTCCGGCGGCGAAACTCTATACCATTCCGCCCGGCCGCCTGGGCGGAGTGGCCGGGCCGGCCGAACAGCGGTTTCTGCGCGATGCGGTCCCGGTGCCGGGCAGAGTGTTCGATGCCGTGTGCGACTTCGGAGCCAAGGGCGATGCCAGAACCGACGACACGGCCGCCATTCAAGCCACGATCGACGCGGCACGGCAGGCCGGCCGCGGGGCAATCGCCTACCTGCCGACCGGCCGCTATGTGGTCTCGAAGTCCTTACGGGTCACCGGCCGCGACTACACCCTCGGCGGCAGCGGATTCCGTTGCGGACTGGTCTGGCGCGGCGAGGCCGGCCGGCCCATCGTCGAAGTCGCCGACGTGCAGAACGTCACCCTTGCCAACCTCGCCGTGGGCAACCACGACCTCGGCCCGATGAACCACGGCGACGATCTCCACGTCGCCTCGCCCTCGGGCGCCCCATGCCGCCTCATCCTCGACGAGGTCTACGGCTTCGGCATGTACCAGAAGGCCCCCGACACGCACGGACTCCACTTCGATCGATTGGCGCCGGGCAGCCTGGTCCACGCGGTCCATGTGCAGGGCAATCTCCGGATTACCGGCAGCGACCGCGCCGCCTTCTTGTTCCGCACCTCCTACGAAGGCACGGTGACGATCGAAGGCCCCGCCGCCTCGCACGACGGCCTCGTCGGGTTCATGACCCGATTGGCAACCCAATCGAAGCCGACCCTGCGCGTGCGAGACAACCGCTCGGTCGTCATGAGCGACTTCTATAACGAGCAGAGCGATCAGCACCTGGTCTTCGAAGGCGCGCCGGGCCAGCCCGAGGGATTCGTCACGATCCAAGGCCCCAAAATGCACATGTTCACCCAAGAACCTGTGTTCGATATCCGCAACTACGCCGGTCGCATCTATTACGGCCAGAGCCAGTTCTACGTCGAACCCAAACAGCCGCGATTCGTCTCCAAGGGAACCCGGCCGGCTCGCCTCGTCCTGGCCGGCCATTTCTGGTACGATACCAAGCCTCGCCTCGAACTCGGGCCGGAAATCCGCCTGACCATGCTGGCCAACCGTGACGTGGCCGATCTCGGGATAGACCCCGACGCCATGCAATCCATCGCCGCCGCCCTGGACGACCTGAGACGGTTGGGCCAGTTGGACCACCAACTGACCGGACCGAATCCGTAGGGCCCGCAGAACGCCGAACCAAACCGTGGTTCAATGCCCGGCTCGGGCCACCAACGCCGGATGTGGACTTCCCGATGCGTCGCGGTATACTGGGCCCTTGGAGGCACACCGCCGAGACCCGTACTCCGGAGTGCGGTCGTCACCAGATCGACCCCCGCGGGCCGCGCGGAGCGATAATGTGAGCATTCTCCCGGAACGAAATCGCTGAGGACTTGGTGTGGACCATGGGGCAGATTGTCTCTTTTCAACTTCTGCCCGACCTGCCCAGCGACGCCATTGCCTTCGACCAAAGCGCGGCCTTACCTATCAGCCGCCGCTCCGTCCCTATGGCAAAGACGTCGCCGTGCCTGGCACCCATCGGGTTGCCGCGCCGCACCAAGTCAAGCGCGGTCCGAGTCTGCTTGCCGCATCCTCAAATGCCTTCGTACAGAGCGCTCGATCGAAAGGGGCCTCGATGAACCTCCATTTCGCCCACTCGAAGAACCATGCGGGAGTTGAACACCTGTTGGTCCAGCACTTGGACGCGGTCGCCGAGTTGGCTCGCCGTTTCGCCGCGCGATTCGACGCCGGGGAACTTGCCTATTGGGCCGGCAAATGGCACGACCTGGGCAAGTTCCATCCGGAGTTCACCAAGTACCTCCTATCGCCCGACGCCCGACGCGGCCCAGACCATTCGAGCGCCGGCATGGTCTACGCCTGGGAGTCGTTGGAGTTGCTGGCGTTGGTCATCGGGGGGCACCACGCCGGGCTCGACAGCCGCGAGAACCTGAAATGCCGATGGCGGGAGAAACGGGGCTTGGCCGCCATCCGCGAGGCACTCGAAATCGCGCGCCGAGAAATGGCGGCCCTCGCTCCCAGCAAGCCTCTTCTTTCGTGCCTGCCGGCGTTCCTGCATACCCCACCCAGTACTCAAAAGGGCGACCCCGAACGCTCGGCCGAGCTATTGATTCGCATGCTCTTCAGCGCGTTGGTCGATGCCGACTTCCTCGACACCGAGGCGCATTTTTGTCCCGAGCAAGCCGCTGCGCGGGGGCCGAAGGCCACATTGGGCGACCTTCGGATGCGCTTCGAAGAGAACCAGGCCCGGCTCATGGCCGCATCGACGGGCCGCCTCAACCAACTCCGCCGCGAAATCTACGAGCACTGCCGCGCAGCCGGTACTCGGCCGCAAGGGTGCTTCCGACTCACGGCCCCGACCGGCGGCGCGAAGACCCGATCGTCGCTCGGGTTCGCGCTTGCGCACGCCCTGCATCACGGGTTGGAGCGGGTGATCGTCGCCATCCCCTATACGAGCATCATCGAGCAGACGGCCGATGTCTATCGCGGGATCTTCGGCGATGAGGAAGGCTTGGTGCTCGAACACCACAGTGCCGTGGTTCTCGAAGAAACCCACGAGGATCCCGTGACGGAGCATCAAGCCTGGTCTCGCCTGGCCAGCCAGAACTGGGATGCCCCGATCGTGGTCACGACCACGGTGCAACTCTTCGAGAGCCTCTTTGCCAACCGGCCCGGCCGCTGCCGCAAGCTGCACAACTTGGCCCGAAGCGTCATCGTGCTCGACGAGGTGCAGACCCTGCCGCCCGGCCTGCTGGAACCGATCCTCGACGTGCTGCGCCAACTGGTGGCTCATTATCGGGTGACGGTTGTGCTCTGCACGGCGACGCAACCGGCGTTGGATGACTCGCCCTACCTGCGGGGGCTCCCGAACGTTCAGGAACTGCTCCCGCAGCAGGAACGGTACTTCGACGCATTGCGGCGAGTCCATTACGAGATTCCCGCGGTCACCGAGCGATGGACTTGGGGCCAGACGGCCGAGCGGCTCCGGGCCGAGCCTCAGGCCCTCGCCATTGTCAACACGAAGAAGGATGCGATGGCGCTTCTGGACGCGCTCGACGACCCCGCGGCCTTGCACCTCTCGACGCTCATGTGCGGCGCGCATCGCCGAGCCGTCCTGCATGAGGTCCGCCAGCGCTTGCACGAGGGCAAGCCCTGCCGGCTGGTTTCCACGCAGGTCGTGGAGGCAGGCGTCGACTTGGACTTCCCCGTCGTCCTGAGGGCCGTCGGGCCCTTGGACCGCATCGTGCAGGCGGCCGGCCGCTGCAACCGCGAGGGCAAGCTCGATCGCGGGCGCGTGATCGTCTTCCATCCCGCCGAGGGCGGGCTGCCGCGCGGCGCATACCGTTCCGGTTACGACCTGGCCGGCCAGATGCTGCGGAGCGGCTGCGACCTCGACGATCCGCGCACGTACCAGCGATACTTCCACCACCTCTATCAGGCGGTCGAGCTTGATAGCCAAGCGATCCAGCCCGCACGAGAGCACTTCGACTATCCCACCGTCGCCCAGAAGTTCCGCATGATCGCCGACGACAGTGTGTCGGTCGTCGTGCGGCCGCCAGGGCACGAGAAGCAGGTGGACGAGCTTCTCGCCCAAGTGGGCCGCCAGGCAGAAGCTCCGGACCGGTTGACGCGGCGATTTCAGCCCTACGTGGTCGGCATCTATGCCCACCTCCTGCCGCAGTACGAGCGCGATGGCCTGCTGTGCCAGGTTACCCCCGGCCTGTGGCAGTGGCTGGGCAGTTATGATCGTGTACGCGGTTTGGTTTCGCGGGGCCAAGACCCCGAACAACTTGTCGTTTGAGAAAGGAGGCAGCTATGAGCCCTGGACCACCCCTGGAGGTAAAAGTGTGGGACGAGTGAAGCACGCCAGCTCGCCCCACA
>JANLFZ010000014.1:8830-25895 GCA_024653385.1 Thermoguttaceae bacterium
TGGCGTGCTTCACTCGTCCCGAGATGAAGGCCGAGCGGGTGAGTTACCCGGTGATGACCCCCTCGGCCGCCCGCGGCGTGCTCGAAGCCATCTTCTGGAAGCCCGAGTTCGCCTGGCAGATCCGCGAAATTTGGGTGCTCCGTCCGATCCGGCACTACTCGATCCTCCGCAACGAGGTCAACAGCAAGGCCACGCTCTCGACGGCCCGCACTTGGGCGACCTCGGGCGGGGGGTATTTTGCCGAGGAGGACCGCGCCCAGCGCCATACCCTGGCCCTTCGAGACGTGGAGTACATCATCAAGGCCGACATCGTGCTGCGTCCCCATGCCACCGACGACGTGGCCAAGTACCGCGACCAGTTCCGACGCCGGGTCGATCGCGGCCAGTGCTATCACCGGCCCTACTTGGGTTGCCGCGAATTCGCCGCCGAGTTCGCCCCACCGGACGGTACCGAGCGACCGATCGATCTCACCGACGACCTCGGCCGCATGCTCTTCGACCTCGACTACGCGCCCGACCGATCTGGCCGGGGCACCCCCCGTTTCTTCCCCGCACGCCTGGAGGCCGGCGTGCTGCGGGTTCCCTCAAACCTCTATTCGGGAGGAGCGAGGCTCCATGCTCCTTGAACAACTCTCCCACTATGCCGACCGGCTCCCCGACTTGGGGCCGGCGATGTACATCAAGACATCGGTGCGCTGGCTGATTGACCTCGATTCCTCAGGTCGCTTTCTCGGCTTCGTACGCACCGAGGGCACCGGAAAGAAGAACGACCGAGGCAAAGAGTTCTTCGCCCCACACGTGGGGCGCACGGGCCAAACTCCTGGCCGACAACGGCGAGTACGTCCTGGGAGTCCCCCGCAAAAAGTCGACGCGCGAACGCACCGAGCAATGCCACCACGCGTTCGTCGAGGAGGTTCGTAAGTGCGCGGATGCCACCGGCGAACCTGTTGTCCGCGCGGTCCTGGCCTTTCTTCAGGGACCGGATCGCGACAAGCTCGCGCTTCCGGACGACTTCGATCCAGATCACGTGTGTACCTTTCGCGTCGACGGGGTACTGCCGATCCATCTGGAGTCCGTCAAGGCCTACTGGGCCGCCGCGGCCGGTGGCGACGAGAATGCCAAGGCTTCCGAAGTCATGCAGTGCCTGATTTGCGGGCGGAGGCGTCCCGCCGTGAAGCGCCTGCAGTTCAAGATCAAACGCATCCCGGGCGGCCAGACGGCGGGCAATGCCCTCATCTCGGCCAATAAGACCGCCTTCGAGTCGTATGGCCTCGAAGCCTCGCTCATTGCACCCACCTGCACCGAGTGCGGCGAGCGTTTCAGCAAGGCGGCCAACGCCCTGATCGAGGACGAAGCGAGCCACATCACGATCGGCCCGTTGGTTTACCTCTTCTGGACGAAGGAAGAGAGCGGGTTCTCAGTGGCATCCATGCTCTCCAAGCCCGATCCCGAAGAGGTGCGAGCCTTGATCGCCTCTGCGCTGGGCGGCAAGGAATCTGCCACCGAAATCGACCCCATGCCCTTCTACGCCACCGCGTTCTCGGCCAGCGGCGCGCGTGTGGCCGTGCGCGACTGGCTCGACAGCACGGTGGGCGTCGTTCGGCGGAACTTGGCTCGTTACTTCTCGCTTCAGCGCGTCGTGGACGCAGACGGTGGCGAGGGGAGTCCCCTCGCTCTCTACCCTCTGGCTGTGGCAACAGTGCGCGACGCCGCCGATCTGTCGCCCAGTCTCCCAAGAGCCCTCTTGCGCGTGGCGCTCCAGGGAGGCCCGCTTCCCGAAGCGATCCTGTACCAAGCGGTCCAGCGCAACCGCGCCGAACGGAAGATCACGCGCCCTAGGGCCGCACTCATCAAGATGGTCTTGCTCTCTCAACAAACCGACTTTTCCCAGGAGGATGTTATGGTTCAACTCGACGCCGACAACCAGGAACCCGCCTACCTCTGCGGCCGCTTGCTCGCCGTACTCGAGCGAATCCAGCAACTGGCCATTCCCGGCGCGGGTTCGACGATCACCGATCGTTTCTACGGCACGTTCTCGTCCGCCCCCGCCTCGGTGGCCGGCACGCTCTTGCGCAAGAGCCAGGCCCATCTCGCCAAGCTCCGCAAGGAGCGGCCGGGAGCCGAGTCGGCCTTGCAGGGAAAACTCGAGGAGATTCAAGTCGGACTCTCGTTCTTTCCCCGTACGCTCACCCTGGAACAGCAGGGGCTGTTCGGGCTGGGCTACTACCACCAGCGAGCCCAGGACCGAGCCGATGCCATCGCCCGCAAGCACGAAAAGGACCAGCAGGCGACGGCCGAGCCGTCGGCCTGATCCCGCCCCTGTGAAATCCCAACCATGGACCATCACGCAACAAAGGACCTACTCATGAACCATTCGATCCACACCGATCCCAACCGCCGCCACGATTTCGTCCTGCTGTTCGACGTCACCGACGGTAACCCCAACGGCGACCCCGACGCTGGCAACCTCCCCCGCGTCGACCCCGAGACCATGCAAGGCATCGTGACCGACGTCTGCCTGAAGCGCAAGATTCGCAACTGGGTCGATGCCACCCGCGGCACCCAGGAGCGATACAAGATCTTTGTCGAAAACCGCGGCTATCTGGTCGACCACAAGCGACGGGCCTACGAGGCGGTCGGAGCGAAGAAAGGGGACGATAGCAAGGCAGACGAAGCCCAGCAGTGGATGTGCCAGAACTACTTCGACGTGCGCATGTTCGGCGCCGTGCTCGTGGGGAAGAAGGGCGAGGGGTACAACTGCGGCCAAGTCCGCGGCCCGGTTCAAATGACCTTCGCCCGATCGATCGACCAAGTCGTGCCGCTCGACCTGTCGATCACCCGTGTGGCCCTGGAGAATCCGGGCGACAAACCCCGTGAAGACGAGGACGAGAAGGCTGCCACCGGTACGATGGGCCGCAAGGCCCTGCTCCCCTACGGGCTCTTCCGCGGCTACGGGTTCTTCACGCCCCACTTCGCCAAGCAGACCGGGGTTACCGCCGACGACCTCGCCCTCGTCTGGGAGGCCCTCCAACAGATGTGGACCATCGACCGCTCGTCGTCGCGCGGCCTCATGGCCCTGCGCGGCCTGTACGTCTTCACGCACGACACCCCAGTGGGCAACGCGCCCGCCCAGTCGCTGTTCGATCGGGTCCGCGTCGTCCGCAAAGGCGGCGTCACGGCCCCGCGGGCCTTTAGCGACTACACCGTCGATGTTGAGGACGAAAACCCGCCCGAGGGTGTAACCCTCACGCGCCTGGTGGGATAGCCATGAGCGACCGAATCCTTGCCGACTGGTCCGAGGCCGACTGCGTGCCCATTTCCGCCCTGAGGCACTGGCAGTACTGTCCCCGGTCGTGTGCCCTGATCCACGTCGAGAGCATTTTCGACGAGAACGTGTACACGCTCCGCGGGCGGATGCTCCACGAGAAGGTCGATCAGCCCGGCGGCGAGAGCCGCGACGGCGTGCGCATCGAACGCGCCGTGCCCCTCTGGTGCGACCGCCTCGGGCTGGTCGGCAAGGCCGACGTCGTCGAGTTCCACGGCGACGTGCCCTATCCGGTCGAGTACAAGCTCGGTCGGCGCCGCTCTGGCGGCGCGGTGCTCTTCCAGCTCTGCGCCCAGGCCATGTGCCTCGAGGAGATGACCGGCCAGGCCGTGCCCGCCGGCGCGATCTACTACCACGGGTCGCGCCGGCGGCGCGAGGTCGCCTTCACCCAGGCCATGCGAGTCCAGGTCGAAGAGGCCACCCTGGCGATCCGCCAGACGATCCGCGAGGGCCGGCTGCCGCCGCCCGCCCACGACGCCCGCTGCCGGCTCTGCTCGCTCGCCGACTCGTGCATGCCGTCGCTTGCCGGCGAACAGGGCCGCGTGCGCGCGGTCGTGCGATCCTTGTACCTCGCATCCGACGATCCCCCGAGGTGACGATGCACCAGATCCTCAACACCCTCTACGTGATGACCCAAGGCGCCTTCTTGCACCTCGACCACGATACGCTCAAAGTCAAGGTCCAGGGCCAGTGCAAACTCCAGGCGCCCCTGTTGCACCTGGGCGGCATCTGTTGTTTCGGACGCGTCAGCCCCAGCGTGAAACTCATCCACCGCTGCGCCGACGACGGACGCTCCGTCGTGTTCTTCGATCCCCATGGCCGCTTCAAGGGCCGCCTGTCGGGCCCGGTCTCGGGCAACGTCCTCTTGCGCCGCGCCCAGCACCTCGCGCTCTCCGACGAGACGCGATCCCTGGCCATCGCGAAGAACCTCGTTGCAGGCAAGATCCAGAATGCCCGGCAGTCGCTCTTGCGCGCCCGTCGTGAGGCCGCCGAGGCCGACGACGCCGCGGCACTGGACCTGGCGGCACGCGAACTCGGCGCCGCGCTTCCGCGATTGGAGCGGGCAGCCGGCCTGGACGAAGCCCGCGGGATCGAGGGCGAGGCCGCCCGCGCCTACTTCGCCGTCTTCGACCGCATGATCCGCGAGGATCGCCCGTCGTTCGCCCTCTCGGGCCGAACACGCCGCCCGCCCCGCGACCGCACCAACGCCCTGCTCTCGTTCCTCTACGCCCTGCTGGTCAACGACTGCGCCTCGGCCGCCGAAGGCGTCGGCCTGGACCCCCAGGTCGGCTTCCTCCACGCGCTGCGCTCGGGCCGGCCCGCCCTGGCCTTGGACCTCATGGAAGAACTACGCCCCGTGCTGGCCGACCGGCTCGCCCTGACGCTGATCAACCGCCGCCAAGTTACCGCCGCCGATTTCGAGGCCAGACCGGGCGGAGCCGTCCTCTTGACCGACAAGGGACGCAAGACCGTGGTCGTTGCCTACCAGAAGCGCAAACAAGACGAGGTCCACCACCCAGTCGTCGATCAGAAAATGCTGCTCGGACTGGTGGCCCACACCCAGGCACGCCTCCTGGCCCGACACCTGCGCGGCGACCTCGAGGCCTATCCGCCGTTCTTGTATCGCTAGACGCCCAACCCAACGGAGACTCGCTTGTGGACGTACTCGTCGCCTACGATGTGGCCACCGACGACGCAGAAGGCCGCCGACGCCTGCGCCACGTCGCCACGATCTGCCTCAACTACGGCCAACGGGTTCAGAAATCGGTCTTCGAATGCACCCTCAATGAGGTCCAGTATGAACAAATGAAACACCACCTGGTCGAAACGATCGATGCCTCCAAGGATAGCCTGCGCATCTACCGCCTGCCCGCCCGACGCGAGGGATACGTCGAGCACTTCGGACAGAACGCCACCGTCGATTTCGATGGCCCCCTGGTGGTCTGAACCAAGCGCCCGCGAACCCCTAGCGCACGGGAAAACCCCGGGAGGTCCGCGATGCGCGGAAAGCCCCTCGTAAGAACGACTTGGCAACGCCCGCCGTTCGCCCGACCGCTTTCCGTCGGTCGAGAACGGCCAGGTTCGCCATTCTGGCCTCGAAACGCTTGCGTTTTTCGGGGTCTTCGAGGCGAAGCGTAGCGCCCGGCCTCACGGCCGGGCGAGGATTGAAACACTTCACCTTTTTGTGACCCACGCGATTCGCTCGGACGGCAAAACGGGGCGGGGCTCGTCTTGCCGAGGCGAGAACCGCGTTGCTATGCGCAGACTAACGAACCCAGCGCAGCGCCGTTGCCCCTGACTCTGGAAAATGACACCGGATGCCATTTCCCTGATTTCCGTCCGGGGCGTGCGATGCTACAGGGCAAAGCAGGGCGGGATCGCCATGTTCCTCAGACGCTGCGAGCGGCGGAAGAAGGGCACGACGCACGGCTACTTGGCTCTGGCCGAGTCCTACCGCGCCGCGCGGGGTTCGCGTCCAGGCTAGGCGCGTCCGGTTTCGACTTGGGCGGCCGGTTGCTGCGAGAAAGAGGGTGTGCTACCATCAGACTTGGGGGTCCGAGGGTTCCGCGCGGAGGACATTTCCAATGACCATCGTGTATGGCGAGAGGTCTTTTCGCTACGAGACCGACGGAAGCCGCGTGAGCCGAGTTCCCTTGGAACACCCGACCGGCAGGCGGAGCACCGTGCGCGTGGGGACGCACAATGCCCGAGTGCCGGGGCCGTTGGGAACCACGCGGTGGAGTCACGACTCGGCCGGCCGGTTGTACCAGGAGGTCGAGGTCCAAGTTATCGACAAGGCGCATCTGGCGATGCACGGTCTCCTGACGCCCTGTTGGGAGGCCACCGTCGAGCAGTTGCGGCTGTTGGACGCCACCTTGGCCTTGGTGCCCCCCGATCATCTCCAGCGCCTCCTTCGAGCCAAGCCCGATGGCTTTCATGTGGTTAGCAGCACGCCGCGCGGCGCGGGGACGAGTTACATGGGCGGGGCCAACGTGGCGAACGACGATCCGCTGACTTCGTTCGACGACACGCGGTGCATCCTCATCACGCACGGCGCCCTGTGGCAGAACCGCCATCTCGGTGTCTGTCCGACCGCCTTGCACGAGATCGGGCACGTGATGACCCGCGCGGGCAACGGCCTTTCCTACGCCACGTTCGACGCGGATCGGGAAAGGGAGCTGCGATTAGCGGGCGCTTCTGGGGAGGTGTCCCGCAACCCGGGTGAACTGGAGGCGCTCTGCAACGCCTATATGTACTTCCTCTGTTACGGCGCCGACGATCCCCCGGTCCGCCGTTTTGGCGACCGCCCAACCGATCCCCAGCGCGACCGGCGCACTCGCGATGCCTTGCGCGCGCTACCCGCCTTCACCCGCCTCTCCGGCGATTGGCAGAGCCGCTACCGCGAGCGGTGATCCGCCTGAGCCTTTTCCGGCCCGAGATGATCGGACTGCGGGCCGACTTGACCACGCACGTGCCTTATTGACGGGGCGATTGCAGCGGCCAAGCGCGCCCATCGAGTCGCAAGTCCTTGCGATGCACGAGTGAGGCTGGTGGGACTCGAACCCACGGCCTACGGATTAAAAGTCCGTTGCTCTACCTACTGAGCTACAGCCTCTAAGTGCTTTTTAAATAACTAGTTACGATTTATCACTTCTCAACGAATGATACAGAATTCTACACCATCGGTGGGGAACTGGCCGAACATCCAGGGTCGACTGCTAGATGATACGGGATAAGGAGTTAGCTTTCAACCAGCCCCGGACACCAACTCCTTCAATGGATGGGGATTTGCGTAGACCTAAGAAAAATAGTCCTTCGCTCTTCCCTTTTCTGACGCATCCTGCAAACGGTATGAGAATCTGGCTCCGACAGCGGTGATTCACGGCCGTCGGAATCTACTCGTCGGCAAGAACGTCGAAAGCCGCCGGGCACAGCGAACCCGGCGGCTCAGGATCACCTGCTCTTGGAGGATGTGCCGACGATCCAGCAAGTTCACGTCTGGTTAAGAGCGTGAGCGGCGTGGTCAGGCTCGATGGACGCCGCGTCGGGTCTCGCGAGCCCTCTCTTCGCGCGGCCCACACTGTTCGCCCCACGCGTCTGAGCTAGAAACTCAGGTCGGGGGTGCCGTCGGGGAGGTATCGGACGATGAAAGCCGCATAGATTGTAGGGTCTATATTGCTCCCGGAGCCTGCGATGATAACGCTTCCGGCCGCCACGATGTTGCCGTCGGGCTGAATGAGCATCGCGTGCGCTTCGCCGGGGAAATCCTCGGCGTAGCCGCAGCCGTTGAACGTGTTGTCCGGGGCTCCGAATTCGTCGAACCTGGCGATGAGCACGTTCCTGGAGGCGCCTTCGTCATATGTCGAGTTCCCAGCGACGACGATGTTAGCGTCGGCGTCCACCGCGACCGATTCCGGGGAATAGTCGCCGTCCTGCCAGGGCTGGAAGGTAATGTATCCGCTCCCGCTGCCGAAGGTCTCGTCGAGATCGCCCTCAGCCGTGAAACGGGCGAGGGCCACACGGTAGTGCTGGCCGTCGCCGTACCGGCCGGTAACGACGATGCTCTGGTCAACCGGATCGACAGCGATGGCGCTGAGATCGGTGCCGTAGGCGCCGGGCGGGGCGTTCGGCACGGCGAATGTGGCGACGCCGCCCGTCCCGAAGCTCGTGTCCAGCGCCCCATTCGCGTTGAATCGAACGACCGGATTGGCATTGAGTTTGGACGCCCCGACCACGATGCCGTCGTCATGCAGCGCGATGCTCGTTCCCGCGCCGGGGATCGTCGTGACCACGAAGCCGCCAGAGCCGAACTCCGCGTCGAGCAGCCCGCCGTCCGTGTAACGTGCGAGGGCCACGCAGCCGGACGGGTGCTTGCCGGTGACCAGGATCTTCTTGCCCTGGAGCGCCATCCCGTAGATGATCGCCTCACAACTGGTGGCGTTGGTGCCGAGAAGCGTCTTGACGATCCCACCTCCTACAACGCGGCCCTTTCGGTCATACTGGGTATTGAACGTGGTGTCCAAGGTGCCGTTCGGGTTGTAGCGGACCAGCGCGAAGCCGTAGCTCTGCTTATATGGTTTCCCCTCGATGTACCCCCCGCCCGTGACCAGCTTGCCATCAAGTTGCTGCACCGCGCAGGCGTAGCAGTAGTCCCTCCCGGCAAACCCTCCGATTGTGGCGTTCACTTTGGTCAACACGACCCCGCCGCCGAAGTCGATATTCAGGTCCCCGTTGGGAAGCACGCTTCCGGCAAGGGTCTTCGCGCTGCTGACGCCCGCGACGTAGATCTTCCCGGTCACCGCGTCCAGGGCGACATCATAGGCGACGCCCCCGATGGGCGCAATCGTCGGGTCGATGGGGACGGGCAGCGTGACCATGCCGCCGTCGGCCAAGGCCCACGGCGCGGCCGGACCGAGCGCCGCGACGGCGAGCGCGATCAGTCCGAGCCAAAGCGATTTTGAGTGATTGAGCATGACACTTCTCCTTTCTTCTCGCTGGATTGTGGAGTTCGATAGCTACCTGTCTGGCGTCAGGAAATAGATCCGAGAGTTTAGCACGACAAGGATCCGACCGAACGTGAAGTCCCGAGCCGGGTTGATGATCGTGCCAGTGCCAACGGCTAGTCCCATATCGTGCTCAGTGAGCCCCGGGGGCGGGTTGGTGATCAACGGCCAGACGTTGATCATGCCGGTGGCATCGCTGTACAGGAAGGGGCGATAGCGAAAGCCCAGTCGTGGGTCCCAATAAGCGGACCACCCAATGACCTGCCGCGCGTCGTTGATGGAACAGGCTTCGCTTTGGGGAAACACCTTTGCGTTGTCGATGGCGCCCAGGTTGACCATCCCCACGCCGTCCGTATATCGGAAGGCCAGGCGGGTGTCTACGCCCTTCAAAGAATACGCGGTCGATTGGCCTACAACCTCGCCGAGATTGTTGATCGCTGAGGCGCTGCTCTCGCTGGTGCCGTCTTTGAGGACGCCGATCACGCCCAGATCCTCGTATCGAGCGGGATTGCCGTCTTGGGCGGGAGTGTAGCGGAAGGCGTGCGGGTTGCCGTCGGCGTTGTATGCCCAATAGGCCACCTGTCCCATGTCGTTCATGTCGAGGCCACGCCTGCCCTCATCGAGCACCTGCACCACGTTGGTGCGCGTGTTCCACACGAAGACGTGGACGCCTGGCTCAATACCCGAAACGGCGCCAGTGACTTCGCCACGGTTGTTAATCGCTTCAGCGCGACTATACAGCCACGGACCGGGGAGCGCCACAATTCCTTGGCCCGGCGTGTATACGAAGGCGTGAGACCGGTACACGCCATCCGTCGGATCACCGTTCCTGTAGTGGAAGATCCCGGTGGTCTGGCCCTGGTCATTGATGTCAAAGGCGAAGTCTAACTCCCAGCCCTCGTCCTGCTGTTGCTGGCTCAAGAGCGTGTTCAGATCGGTTCCCGACGTGTAGTCTGGCGCCCACCAGACAAACGCATGGACGTGCCCCGGCTCCGTAGTATACACGCTGCCCGCAAAATCACCGAGGTTGTTTACGTCTTCCAGCGTGTGCATCGCGGCAGCCGGCGAAAGCGTCACAAGCGTCATCGTGTACTTCACGGGGGCCGGGGGCGGGGGCGGCGGGGGCTTGCCCGCGGTGGCCCGCGAGAGCAGGAGCGCACCCGCCAGCCCGAATACCACGAGCGTCATCCGGCCGACGCGAAGCCATCTCCTGGTCTTGCACATCGTCTGGTTCTCCTTTTTCTGGAGGCTGGTCCGCGGTAGAATGGAGGCATCATCGCCCCGGGCGCGCGGACCCAATCCGCCCGGGAGATGCCTGGCCGGTGATCAACTGCTTGCTTGCTAGAGTTGTGTGTCCGTGATGAGTTTGTCGTCGCACGGCGCTGGAACCTTAGGGTTGGAACGCCAGGTCGAGGTACATGGCGTCGAGGGGCGAGCACCACCAAGGCAGTAATGGATTCCGCCATCGTTGGAACGCCAGGTCGAGGTACATGGCGTCGAGGGGCTCCTTCTGTCGCTTATGCCCGGGCAGGCTGGTTCCGAAGTCGAAGAATGCCTGATCCACGGCGCCCGGCTGCCAAGCCCGTGGATCGGACAGGACCGCTGCGGCCGCCGCCAGTCGGTCGTTCTGGACGGCCATTGCCCGATCGACCGCCGCGGTTACGGCACTCCCCGAGGCCCGGTCGTCATTGATGATCGTGCCTGTCGCTTGGCCATCGGAAATCGAGGCGCCGTCGGGATTCGAGAGAACGACGAGAAATGTCTCATCGGGCTCGTAGGACGCGTCGCCTTTGATGCTGACCTGGATCTGTGCCGTCGTCTGACCGGAAGCGAACACCAGCAGTGCCCCGGATATCGGCACGTAGTCCTCATTCGCGGTGGCCGAGCCGTCGGCAGTCGCATACTGGACACGAACCTGTTGTGAGGCGTCACCCGAGCGGGTGACGGTAAAGGTCATCAGCGTCGTAGCACCGCTCTTGCCTTCTCGCTTCGATGCGTCGCCGATGGCCAGCGAACACGCGGGTCCGTCGTTATCCGAGTTGGTGACGGATACATCGTGGGGATCGAGTCCGTCGTAGTTGGGGTCGCCGCTAGCGGTCGGGCCAACGGCAATGGTGTAGGCGACGTCGCCATCTACCGTGGGATCGTCTTGTCCGATCACTGTCACTCTTTGCGGCGTGCTCCAATCGCCGGGAGTAAAGGTCAGCGCCCGAGCCAGCCTTCGAGACCAAACCCTCGGATGTGTCGCTTGTCGAGACGTTCACGGTCACGTCGCGCGCGGGCGGCGACTTCAGGACTACGTCAAAGGTGGCGGTGCCGCCCCCTTCAGTCGTCTTGAGCCCAGAGACGGGACTTACCGCGACGGCAGGCATCGCGGTTCCAGAGCCGCCGTTGAAGAGACTGGCAATCTCGCGAGACGAAAGTGCGCGGTCCCAGATCGCCACCTCGTCAATCCGGCCATCGACGGCGAAGTTTCGCCCGTCGGTGTCGTTGCGCTTTCCAACCAGTAGGGGGAACGTCGTGTCGGGCACAGGGTCGGAGTCTGATTTTGAGGCGATGAGGACGCCCTCATAGTACAGCTCGAAATCACTTCCCGACCTGCGCACCAACACCTGGTGCCAGATGCCGGGTTGAATTGCCTGCGCCGGGGAGCCCACGATGGCGCTTGGACTCGCATAAAAGTGCAGTTCGTTGCTCACCAGCTTTGTCAGCGTCCACCCGGGGCCGTCCGAATCGCTGAACTTTTCGAACAGGGTTTGCTCCCGATCGGTGTTGTTGAAGTTTACCCAGACCTGGATGCTGAAGTCGCCTGCTCCGAAGTCGTAGATGGCGTCGTCGCCCGGACGAGCGGCAAACTCCGTGCCATCGTTGTGCAGGTCGAGCGCCTGCCCAAACAGTCCCGAGGCAAAACCGACTCCGCCGTACAAGCCAAGATCGCACAGGCTCGGCGAGAGATCGGCTCCATTACCGTCGAACGGCCAGTAGCCAATCAGGCCATCGGCCAGGCCAGTGTCGTTGTCGACGTTGATCACGGAGACATCGTCCGGGTTGAGTCCATTGTATTTGGGGTCGCCGCTCGTCGCGGGTTGGATGACGATGGTGTATGCGACGTCGAAATCCGGATCCGTGTCATCCAACCCCGTCACCATGACCGTTTGCGGCGTGTTCCAGTTGAGTGGGGTGAATTTCAGCTCCGGTGCGCTGACGATTCCCTCGCTAGTGTCGCTGGAGGCGAGGAGGATCGTCACATCCGCCATCGGCTTGGAATTCAGCACGACCGTGAACTCGGCCGTCTCGCCGGCTTCAGTTGTCACCAGCCCTTTGGTCGGGCTCACGGTGATCCCCGCCGTGTCCCGGTCCAAATTGATCGCCGAAATCGCGGCTGACTTGCTGTCGTAATTCCCATCGGAACTCGACGCAGAAAATGCAATCTGATACGTGACATCCCCGTCGTCGATAGAGTCAATCAGGCCTGTCACGGTTACCGTCTGGGGTTGATACCAATCGCTCGATGTGAAGGTCAGGCTGGGCGTCGAGATATCAACCTCGTCCGCCGCGTCCAAAGGAGTGACGCCCACATTCACAATTACGTTGCTTGAAGGCTGGGTGTTGAGGCGGACGGTGAACGTTTTCGCGCCCCCTTCCTCGGTCACCAGCGACGTCTTGTTGACCAAGACGCCGGCCTTGGGATCGGCAGAGGTGACCTCCGCTTGAAGGACGTACTCGCCTGCGGTTGCATTGGCCAGAGGGTCATCCGAAGCCAGGATCTGGACGTAGTAAGTGCCGCCGCCGCCCGGCGGAACGGAATAGCTCAACTGGGCGTTGCGCCCGTCGGGGGCAGAGTTGTCGTCCTCGGCCACCTGGGTCGCGGCGCCCGGCGCATTTTGATAGAAGAGGCGGATTTTCGCGTCCAAGGAATTGACGAATTCGCCGGCGCCATCGGCAGGCGTGCGCGTCCTCAGCACGAACTGCTTGGCTTCGGCGGGCACTGTGACTTGGTAGAAGTCCGCCTCCGGGGGAAATGCCGCCGTGTCGAAGTGCTTGACGCCGTCGAAGCCGCGGAAGGCGATGCCTCCGGAGAAGATCGTGGTGTCGGTCGCGGTGACGGTGTTCAAAAGGGTCGTCCCGTCGCTATCGTACAGCCGACCCACGATGCCCCCGTCTTGCCCCCAAGTCACCTCCAAGCGGTACCAGTGGTCCGGCTCCCACGCCTGGCTGACCGCGCCGATGGTCTCAAAGCCATAGTTTGCGTTGCGTTGAATCATGAGTTCGCCGCTATTGGGCGCCATGACCATGGAGAGGGTTCCGGAGGCCGTCGCGCCGAAACCGAAGTAGGCCCGGCCCGCGGCCGTCTGCGACGAACGCACCCAGGTGGAAATCACATCGCCCCGCTCCACGTGAGCTTCCCAGTCGTTGCGATAGATCCAGTCCGTCTGGTCGGGATCCGTGGCAAGGCCGTAGGAGCCGTCGTGGGCGGCGGCGGGACTCACGGTGGCCGTGACGCCCCGCGCCGTATACTCGTCGAGACTCCCGTCTTCAAAAGATTCGACGAAAACGCCGGTGTTGCCCAAGACAACGGCGCTACCCAGCGTCTGCAGGGTTTCGAGGGTCTGCGCCGGATCGCCGTTCCAGGGGGCGGGCCCGGAGTTGTTTTCCACGTCGAACTCCGCACCCTTGGTCACCACCAGTTCATACTGGACATAGAGGTCGCCGGTGACCCGGGCGTAGTAGGTGCCCGCAGCCCCTCCCGCGAACTCGATCACCTCGTTCACGTTGGTCGCGCCGGTGCTCACCTGGCCCAGCGACGCGCCGGCCGCGTTCAGCAGCTCCAGGTGGGCATTGCCGTTGGCGGCCTTCAGCGCCAGCGTGGCCCGCTGGTCTGCGTCCAAGCTAAAGCTGTACACGTCGAGATCGCGAACGATCGGCGCGGCCTGAATGGTGTCGAAGTACTTGGTGCTCCCGAAGGCGCGAAAGGCAATGCCTCCGGACGTGTATTTGGTGTCGTTGGCCCTGACGGTGTTCAACAGCGTCGTTCCGTCGCTGTCGAACACGCGTCCGATGATGTCGCCGTTGGTTTCCCAGGTGACCTCCATGCGGTACCAGTGGTTGGCCAGCCACGATTGGCGGACCGCGCCCAGCGTCTCGTAGGTGAGACTGTTGAAGGTAACGCGGTCGATCAGCAATTCGCCGGTGTTCACGCCCATGGTCAGCGAGAGTGTTCCCTTCGTGGTGGTGCCGAAGCCGACGTAGGCCCGGCTCCAATCGGTGCCGCTCTCGGAGAGGACCCAGGCGGAGATGACGTCGCCGCGTTTGACCACCGCCGGAGTATCGGTGCGATAGATCCACCCCAAGAGTCCGGAGTTGGTCTCGTCTTTCAGGACGTACTTGGGTGGGATGCCGTTCTCGTCCACCCTGGCGAAGTCCGCGGCCACGACGCTCGTGTTGCTGGTGTCTTTTTCCCTGTATTCCTTGAGATTCCCATCCTCAAAATCGTCTAACATTCGCTGCGGGTTGAACGGCGCAGTCATCGTGCCGAGGACGGCCCCGCGCTGCGTGCCATCGGACGGGGTGATGAAACTGCCGGTGATGTCCTGGGCCGAGTTGATCCCGTCGTTCTTGTTGGCCCCGTCGTGGCTCTCCATTTCCACCGCCGCGCTGAGGATCACCTGAAGGGTGTAGCCACCGATCGTGTCCCCCGCGCCGCTCACGGTGATCGTGTGGAGGCCGCCCGTACCGGCGTCGGCAGTTTGGATCACCGCGTCCTTTCCCGGGGCCGCGGCAGTCACGGTCGCTTGGCCGGTGAGGCTAACCGTCGGCTGGAGGCTGCCTGCCGGATCGACCACAATGGTGATCGTCTGGCCGGGATCGAAGTCGATCGTGAAGCTGTCGGTGTCGCCGATAAGGCCGATCGATCCCGAAACGGTTGTCTCGTAGACGAGCGACCCCAGCGGCTGATGCGCGTGGAACCGCGCTGGCAAGGATACTGTGCCGAAGTCCAAGTTGAGGCTCCCCGAGTAGGTCGCCATCGGGTTGCCGTAGAGGTCAGTCAAGGCTCCGGCGGGAATGTTCAGTGTGAGCGTCTCTTCCCGCACAATGCCGGCGAGAGTGTAAACGACCGAATGCGAGTCGCTGGTGTTTGGGGGACCATCGACATACCCTTGGCTAAGCACCAAGTCGCTCGCGTCGGCGGAGAGCGGGTCGTAAAGTTCGTCGAACGTTACCACCAGGTTGGTCATCGGCAGCGTGACGAGGGACGCATTCGCTGGGTCAGTGGCAGTCACGCGCATCTCGTGTGAATCGTATCGGAAGGTCGCCGTCCAGGCCCGCAGTGACTTGACTGCGGGGATGGGCGAGCCAGTCCACAGTGCCCCACCCTCTATATGCATCGTTTGCAGGCCTTCCTGCGTGACAGGGGTGGTCTGGTAGTGGAACGTGGCAGTCGTTCCGTCGGTGCTCAGGTCGACGGTATCGGCGGCAACGCCGTTGACCGTAAGGTCGCCCGGCTGGAGGTCTTCTGGGTTCCCGCCTTTCTGGGTGGCAAAGGAGAACGTGATCACGAAGTCCTTCGGTAGAGTCGGCGGCGCGATCATGATCGAGCCTGCGGCCGGCGTGCTCCCAACGACCACCATGCCAATGCTCTTCAGGGTATTGAAGGCATTCAAGCGCCCGTGGGCGGCGACCGGCGTCGTGCTGCCCTGTCCGGGGTCGAAGGCCGGTATCACGTCCACGCCAGCGAAGATCGCGTCGCGGATCGTCTCGTAGTTGGCCTGCGGGCTGACGCTCCAGGCCAGGGCTGCCACGCCGGCGACGTGCGGGGCGGCCATCGACGTGCCGTCGTAGAAGCTGTACGTGTTGTTCGGCGTGGTGCTAAGGATGTTCACGCCCGGCGCGGCCAAATCGACCGACGTGGCGCCCCAGTTGGAGAAGGACGCCTTGGCATCGTTCTGGTCGGAGGCCGCGACCGAAATAATCTCCGGCAGGTCGTACGCTGCCGGGTAACTTGGACTGGCGTCGGCATTGACGTTCGAGTTGCCAGCCGAAGCGACGAAGAGCATGTTGGCATCGCCGCTGGCCATAATGGCGTCGTACAAGGCTTGCGAGAAAGCGCCGCCGCCCCAACTATTGCTGGTCAAGACAATGTTGGCTCCCTTGGCCCCGCCACTGATCACGTAGAGATTGTGCATCATCGTGGCGTAGTTCACGGCCCGCACGGCATTGGCCGTCGTCCCGCTGCCCCCGGAATCGAGGAACTTCACCGCCATCACCTGGACGTGTTGGTTGACCCCAGCTACCCCGTCCGCGTTCCACACCGCTCCGATGGTCCCCGACGTGTGCGAGCCGTGGCCGTTATCGTCCATCGGGTCGCCGTCGTTGTTGACGAAGTCGTAGCCGTGGAGGTCGTCGACGAAGCCGTTGCCGTCGTCGTCGACCCCGTTGCCGGGGATTTCGCCGGCATTGGTCCAGATGTTTGCCGCCAGATCCGGATGGTTGTAGTCCACTCCCGTGTCGATCACGCCCACTACGACGCTGCTGCTCCCGGTCGTGATGTCCCACGCCTCGGGCGCGTCGATGTCGGCGTCGAAACTGCCTGGAACCCCGTTGACCGTCTGGCCGGTGTTATTCAATCCCCACAGTTCGCCGAACCGGGCGTCGGTCGGCATCGTGTCGATGGAGAGGAGGTAATTCGGCTCCGCGTAGGCAATGCCCGGCCGCCCGGCAAGGCGCTCGACCATCTGGAGCACGTCGGCGCCGTTGGGGAGACTCCAGCGAGTGGCCAGGCGCGCAGCTTGGCCGGGCACCGCCGGCACGTCCATCAGCACCTCCGGGCTGTTCAAGCCGTCGGCGCCCACCAGCTTGCGGGCGGCTTCCAGCCCCGCGGCGGCTCCCTTGCCCCGGTACGCCATCGCCACCTCGTCCTCAAACCCGACCAGGATCTCCCCCGGGACAAATCGCGGCACGTGCATCTTGGAGGGTTGGGTTTCCACCGCGCGCTCCACGTCCACCGCCGATGCGAAGGGGATGCTGGCATCCACAGATACCGGCGCATGGTCCTCGTCCCACGCCCCGATGCTCAACAAACGCCTGTCTTCTAACGTTTCCACGCTCATGCAGCGGGCCCGTAGGCCATTGCGCCATGCTCGCGCCGCCGTAGCCGCCCCACGATTGCCAGTAGCACGCGAAAAGGAAAACATTATTGGGCCTCCCTAGCTGAACGCGGTCTGTGCCTTACTTGAAA
>JANLFZ010000159.1:0-2923 GCA_024653385.1 Thermoguttaceae bacterium
ACGCCGGCCCCCGAGCCCCCGCCCGTGGTCTGGCCCGATGGCGGCAAGGCCAAATCGCCCGGCCCGGTGCGGACCTGACGGGAGGCCCCGCCCATGCCTGTCCAGCTTGACGAGAAAGCGGCGATCGACGCGATTCCCATGACCCCGTTGATCGACGTCGTCTTTCTGCTTCTGATCTTCTTCCTGGTGGCCGCGTCGCTCTCCGAGGAAGAAGAGCGGCAGATGGACGTGCAGCTTCCCGCGGCCAGCGAGGCAATGCCGCTTTCCGTCAAACCGCGCGAGATCGTGGTGAACATCACGGCCGACGGCCGGTACCTGACCGGGAGCGAGACGGTCGATTTGCAGGGTCTGGAGCGACTGTTCCGGGCAGCCGCGGCGAACAACCCGGGCCGCGCCTCGGTGCTCTTCCGCGCCGACAAGCGATGCCCCTGGCAATTCGTCGTCGCCGCCATGAACGCCTGCGCCAAGGCCAAGGTCCGCTACAAAGCGACGACCTTGGCCGGCCCCGCGGGATGAAGCGCCGCCGGAGGCAGTTGCTCTTGGGGGCAACGGTTTCTCGCACGGAAAGGGCGTAACACGCGGTCGGCCCGACCAAGGCCGTTTTACATCCTGGGCCGGGGCCCCTAATCCACATCCTCGCTCTGAGGCAGGTCGGCAAGGCTCGTCAGCCCGAAGAGCCTCAGGAACCGCTCGGTGGTGAAATAGAACGCCAGGCGCGGCCGATCGGCCGGGCGATCGATCCGAAGCAGCCGACGGCGCACGAGTTGATTGAGGATGGCTCCGCTGGGCGTGCCGCGCAGCGCGGTCACCTCGTCGGCGGTGATCGGCTGGCGATACGCGACGATGGCCAGCACGTCGACGGCCGCTTGCGAAAGCCGTGCCTCACGCGTCCGGCCGTAAAACGCGTCGCGCAGGGCGAAGAACTCCGGGCGCAGCGCCAGGCGATAGCCGCCGCCTTCGGTCACAACGTGATAGGGGCAGCCGCCGGCCGCGTACCGGCGATTCAGTTCGGCGACCAGATCGACAATCTCGGAGGGCTCGACGCCGCGCATCAACTCAGCCGCCTGTTGCGCCGCCAGGGGCACGTCTCCCGGGCAACCCACGAAGAGCATGGCCTCGAGGATCGTCAGGGGGCTCAACTCGCACGGGTCGTCGTCGGGGCCGCCCCCCGCGCCGCCGGCGGACCCCGGCGCTCCGCAGGGGTCCTCGGGAGGTTGCGCCCCGGTGTCCGACGGCGCCGGTCCGAACGCCGACGCCGGCGCGTCGGAGGCCGCGCTAGTCCCTCCGGCGCTTGCGCCCATCACCTGGGCAAAGGCCTCGGCCAACGCATCGAGCGAGACGGGCGATTCGTCGGACGGATCGGGCGTGCCGGAAGCAGACATCCCCACGGTACTCACGTTTGCAAGCGCGCGGCAGCCAGCGTGTTGTGCAACAGCATGGCAATGGTCAAGGGACCCACTCCGCCGGGCACCGGCGTGATCTGCCCGGCCACCTCACGCACCCCCTCGAAGTCCACATCGCCGACCAGGCCCGACTCGGTGCGGTTAATGCCCACGTCGATCACCACGGCGCCGGGCTTGACCATGTCGGCGGTCACGAACCGGGCGCGGCCAATGGCAACCACCAGGATGTCGGCTTGGCGCGTCAGACCGGGCAGATCGCGCGTGCGACTGTGGCACACCGTCACGGTGGCGTCGCCCCCCGCGCCGCGCTGCATCAGCATGATCGCCATCGGCTTGCCAACGATGTCGCTGCGGCCGAGCACCACCACATGACTGCCGGCAATCGGGATGTTCTTGCGGAGCAACAACTGCTGGACCCCGTGCGGCGTGCATGGAAGAAACCGCGGCCGACCCTGGACCATCCGGCCGACATTCTCGGGATGGAACGCGTCGACGTCTTTTAGGGGGCTGACCGCCTGGAGGACTCGGCTTTCGTCGATCTGCGGCGGAAGCGGCAACTGCACCAGGATGCCGTGAACCGCCTGGTCGCGATTCAGCTCGTCGATCAGCGCCAGCAATTCGTCCTGGCAAGTACCGGCCGACAGTCGGTGCAGTCGGCTGGTGATGCCCGAGTTCTCGCAAGCCCGTTGCTTATTGCGCACATAGACCTGACTGGCCGGGTCGTCGCCGACCAAAACCGCAGCCAGACAGGGCGTGATTCCCTTGGCAGCAACGAACTGGGCCGTCTGCTCGGCGATTTCCGAACGGATTTGATCCGCTACTGCCTTGCCATCGAGAATCGCTGCGGTCACGGTCGAATACTCCTGGGTGCTCCCTCGTCGAAAACGCCCATTGTAACAAATGCCTGCCCCATGTCAGGACGAATCAGCGAGGAGACCGGCAAGTAGTCTTATTGAGGGCCGGCCGTCCCCTCTGGCGGCAGACGACTCGTCTTGTTCTGCTTGAGGGTTGTGTCTAGAATGAGGGAGGTGAGGAAAACAAGGGGAAGCGTTTCGGCCTATCCGCAAGGGTGGGACTGGGAAAAAAAGCAGGAGGATTTGGGCCAGCGGCATCTGTGGTTTGCGACGGCGGGATATGACACCCGTCCCGCGAGGGGTGGCACGGACTAAGGCTCCGTGCCCCGAAAGGAACGACGCCGTGGGACTCTCCGAAATCGACCGAACCCTGTTGGAACGCTGTCTGGCGCGCAAGCCTCGGGCGTGGGAAGATTTTGTCGACCGCTTCATGGGCCTGGTCATGCACGTCGTGCAGCATTCGAGCCAGGCCCGAAGTATCCGCCTTACTTCGGAGGACCGCGACGATCTCTGCGCCGAGGTGTTCCTGTCGCTCGTCAAGGACAATTTCGCGATCCTGCGGCATTTCCGCGGGCAAAGCAGCCTCGCCACGTACTTGACCGTGGTGGCGCGCCGCATTGTGGTCAAGGAACTGCTCCAACGCCGGCCGGCTGCCCGGCATGCCCG
>JANLFZ010000159.1:2933-12290 GCA_024653385.1 Thermoguttaceae bacterium
CCCGGCTTGGCGACGGCGCCGCGCGGCGACCCTCCTCGGCAGTCGAGCCGCACGCGGAACCGCCCCTCCAAATCGAAAACCGCGAGGAGGTGGAACGCCTGCTGGAAGAACTCCCGGAAAGCGAGGCCCGCATCGTACGGATGCACCACCTCGAAGGGCGAAGCTACCAGGAGATCAGCCGGGCGTTGGGCGTGCCCGAAAACTCGATCGGTCCCGTGCTGAGCCGGGCACGCATGAAAATGCGCCGCGCCGGGGCCAATCTGCCCACGGGCTAAAAACCGCGTTCGGTGCCCGTCTTCGATAGCGCGCTCGGTGCCGACACGCGCTCGGCGCGGGTCGCACGCGCTCGGCGCGGGTCTTCGACCCCGCCGACACACCCGACCGATGGTCTCCAACTGCTCTCGCGCGATCGTGCTCTTGCGATCGCGCGTTGTTGTCCCGGGGGTTCTCGAATGGCCGTCCCGCGCCTCACCACGACCACCGGGCCAGCGTCGACTTGTCCTTGATCAAGACGCTCTTGCCCACCACCGCCGGATGAGCCCAGGTGGGCTCGTCGGCGACCCGGTACGTGGCCAGCGGCTGGAACTTCTCGGCCGACGCCTTGAATACGACAAGCTGCCGGCCCGTGGTCAGGGCCAACACGGTGTCGCCCGCGGCCAGGATCGCGGCGTTTTCGCCTACGCGGCCGTCGCTCGTCCAGAGGGTCTTGCCGTTGGCCAGGTCGAGGCAGAAGAACTGTCCGCTCTTGCGGTTGGTCAGGCCGATCAGGCGCCCGGCGGCCACCACCGGCGAACTCATGTACATCGGCATGTCGGCGTTTTCCCAGACCGGCGCGACCGTCCACTTGCCGCCGGACTGTTTCAAACGGCACCCGACCGTCGGCTTGCCCAGCCCGGCAAAGACCACCAGATCGCCGGCCACCACGGGGGTGACGATGTTTTGATCGTACTCGGTCTTGAAGGGCACCGACCACAAGAGCGAGCCGTCGGACGGCGCGAGCCCGACGCAGGCGTTCTGCGATTGGGTGATCACGTGCTCGACGCCGCCGAGCGTGGCGATGACGGCCGAGGCGTACGCCGGACCATCGCCGGTCCACTCCCACCTGGTCTTGCCCGAGGCCAGGTCGAAGGCGATCATGGCCCCCTCGTTGTACCGGCCGACAAACGCCAGCAGGGCGTCGCCGTGGACCAGAGGCGACGCGGCGATCCCGTAGAAGTACGGCGAGATCTTCTTGAAGCGGCCGGAAAACTCCCGCTGCCAAAGCCGCTTGCCGCTGGCGGCATCCCAGCACGTGACGATGCTGTCGATGCCCACGGTGTAGAGCTTGCCGCCGGCCACCACCGGAGTGGCCTTGGGTCCCTTGCCGTGGCCCAGGGCCCAGGGGCTGGGCTGGAACGGGGCGGGGTAGCTCGCCTTCCATAGCTCCTTGCCGTCGGCCAGGCTCACGGCCCGGACCACCTCGTCGTCCTTCTCGCGGCTGAAGACGAACGCGCGGTCGCCCTCGACCACGGGCGAGGCGTGTCCCTCGCCCACATCGACCTTCCATTGGCGCGCCAGTTCCTTGGGCCAGACTGCGGGGGCGGCGAACTCGGGAATCCGGCCGTCGCGGCCGGGTCCCCGCCACTGCGGCCAGTCGGCCGCCGCGGCGGCGCTAATCACCAACGCCAGTACACCGAGGGCGAACCAGTGCGCGAGGAACCAACGCTTCATGGGCAGACTCCCGGGGTCGAAGCCATGGACTGATGACGTGACCGACCCCACCACGATATCCCACCTGCGGCACGACGTGCAACACCCGGCCCAAGGAGCGCCGCCGCTGGATACCGAGCCTGGCCAGAGGACACAGACCCAGGGCGATTCTCCCCAGACGCATGACGTCGCTTCGCCGTGCGGGCCTTGACGCGCCGGTGGCCCGACGCCACAGTAGTCGGTACCTCCACGGACGACCCAATCATCGAAGAATCACCATGCCCTTTGCCCAATTCGATCGCAGCCAACTCCGGCTTCGCCCCCTGGCCGAGCGTAAGCACGATATCGACCGTTCGGTGCTCGTGGCCCCCGACGGCCCGCGCCAACCCTTCGACCATCCTGCCCTGGACGATCTGGCCGAACGGATCGTGCGCGGGGCCCGCGCGGGGCGGACCGTCCTCTTCGCCTGCGGGGCGCACGTGTTGCGCACCGGCAATGGACCGCTCTTGATCGACCTGATGCGCCGCGGGCTCTTGACCCACCTGGCGCTCAACGGGGCCGGGGCAATCCACGATTTCGAGCTGGCCATGATCGGCGCCACCTGCGAGAGCGTCGCCCGCTACGTGCGCACCGGCGAGTTCGGCCTGTGGCGCGAGACCGGGCGCATCAACGAGGCCGCCGTGGCCGGATACCGCGCGGGCATCGGCCTGGGCGAGGCGATCGGCCGCATGATCGAGGACGAGCGCTTCCCCTACCGCCAGACGAGCGTGCTGGCCGCCGGCGTGCGCCTGGGCGTGCCGGTGACGGTCCACGTGGCGATCGGCCAGGACATCCTCCACGAGCACCCGAACTTCGACCCCGCCGCGACCGGGGCCACGAGCTATACCGATTTTCTGATCTATACCCAGAGCATCACAAAGCTCGACGGGGGCGCGTACCTGAACCTCGGCACGGCAGTGATGGGCCCCGAGGTGTACCTGAAGGCCCTGACCATGGCCCGCAACGTGGCGGCCCAGCGCGGCGAGTCGATCAAGAACTTCGTCACCGCGGTGTTCGACCTGCCCGACCTCGGGGGCGACCTCCGCGCCGAGGCCCCGAAGACCGACCCGCGCTATTACTTCCGTCCGTACAAGACGGTCCTCGTGCGCACCGTGGCCGACGGAGGCACCAGCCACTACGTGCAAGGCGACCACCGTCTGACCGTGCCGGCCCTTTACGACCGGATCGTGCGGCGAGACGCCGGAGCACGCGGCGGGCCGGTGGCATCGCCGTGACCGGCCGACTCGTACTGCCTGCTTCCAACGAACTTCACGAAAGGAACCATCGATGTGTGAGCATTGCACGCGGCGTCAGTTCCTGGGCACGGGGGCCGTCGGCGGGATGGTCCTGGCGGCAAGCCACTTGGCGGCCCAGCCCAACGCCCCCGCGCCTCCACCGGCTGCGGACGCGAAAATCCGCATCTGCGCGGTCATTGCCGGCAAGCCGGCCGGCCGCAGTTGGGGCCTCTCGGAGGCCGAGCTGGCGCCCATCCTGAAGGCGCTGGCCGAGGCCGAGAAGAGCCTGGGCAACGTCGAGATCGTCGCGGGTCAAGCCGCCAACGCCGACGAGATGGCCCGGCTCTTGGCCAAGGCGGGTCCCGCCGCGCCCGTCTTGGCCATCAGCGCCGACATCTTCGGCCTCAGCAGCGTCGTGCCGGTGATCTTCAAGGAAGGCCGGCCCGTCGCCGTCTTCCACCTGCCCGTCCTCGGAGGCCACGACTGGTGCCTGGTGAAACCCTGGCGCGAAGAGGGACACCGCATCACCCTGTTCAACACCAGCGACCTGGGCGAGCTGCCGCGGGCCATTGCGCTATTGAGCGTCGTTCCGCGCCTGCGCCAGAGCCGCGTCCTCATCTCGCCGCCGCTGAAGGGCACTCCCGAGTCGCACTCGCCCGAAAAGGTCAAGGCCCGGCTGGGCGTCGAACTGCTGCCGATCGCCGACGGGCGTTACGACGCGGTGCTCGGGCAAGTCGATCCGGCGGCGGCCGAGGCCGAGGCCAAACGCTGGCTCGACGAGGCCCAGCGGGTGGTCGAGCCGACCCGCGAGGACGTGGTCAAGGCAGCCCGGGCGAGCCTGGCCCTCGAGCGGCTCATCGCCGAGAACCGGGCCAACGGCCTGTGCGTCGGCACGTGCATGTCGTGGCTGCCGCGGGGCTTCCCCTGCCTGGGGTTCTCGCGGCTGAACGACCGGGGAATCCCCGCCGCCTGCGACGGCGACGTGGACTGCGTGCTGACCATGCTGATGCTCCAATACGCCCTGGGACGGCCTGGTTTCTTGGGCAATGCGGCGGGCGTCGACACGGCCCGCAACGCCTTCCACCTGGCGCATTGTTCGGCCCCCCAGCGCATGGAAGGCCCCGCCGGACCGAAGGCCCCCTACCTGTTGCGGCGTCACGCCGAGGTCCGCGGCGGTGCCGTGACCGAGGTCCATTACCGCGTCGGCCAGACGGTCACGTTCACCAAACTCGTCCACCTCGAGACCTTGTTGGTGTTCACCGGCAAGATCATCGAGGTGCCCGAGGTGCCCAAGGGCGACGAACGCGGTTGCCGCACCGAGATCGTGGCCGAGGTCCGCGATGCCGAGAAACTGCTGGAGCAGTGGGGCGGCGGCGCCCTCGGCGCAAGCGCCAAGGACTATTACGCGTCGCTGCACCGAGTAGCCTATTACGGCGACCAGCGGCGAACCATCCGCCACCTCGGCCACCTTCTGGGGCTTCGCGTGGCCGAGGAATGCTGAGCCGCCTCGGCCACGCCCTTCCAGGGCGTGCCACGCGAGCCGGCGGCTATCGACCCGAAACGGCTTCCAGGCGCAGGCCCGAGTCGTTCTCGATCGTCACGCGGTATCCCGGCGGCGTCTGGAGCCGGTAGACGAGCCGATCATCGGCTTGCTTCTCCCAGCGCAGCTCGATCGGGCCGTCGGGCGTGGCGAGCGACCCTTCGCACCAGTCGAGCTTCAGATTGCCGAAGCGGACCGTGAGGGCCTTGTTGGCCGGATCGACGTTCCGCAGGCCGAGCACGTCGCGGTAGAGGGTGTGGACCACGTGCGAGGCGAAACCGTGGTTGCAGCTTGCATAGGCCCCCACGTTCTCCCACAGCGTGCCCGTGCGGTCGGCCATGTAGAGCAGGTACGCGATCGATTCGTCGAGGATCTGCTGGCTTCGGCCGGCTTGCGAGAGGAGTTCCAGACGCAACACGTTGCCGACGAACGAATTGGCCGGGTGAATCTCGGCAAACGCCTTGGTCTTCGGTCGGTCCGGGCCGAAGCGGTCCCGGAGTGTTTCCCAGAGCTTCGCATGGGTCGAGCGGTTGGCCGTGCCGAAGAAGAAGGCAAAGTACTGGCAGACCTCGCTGCGGTTGCGCGTCGCCTCGAGCTTGCCGTCGCGGCGCACGGCATTATCGACGAAGAACTCGCCATCGAACGACTGGCGGCGGATCGTCTCGCGCAGGGCGTCGGCCTTGGCTGCCAGGTCGGGCCGGCCGTACAGCCGGCCCGCCGCCGCAAGCGCTGCGGCGTAAAGCATGTTCGAGGGGTAGTTCACGTCCTGCACAAAGTCGTTGGCCTTCGACCACTCGACGAATACCCAGCTTTCGAGCTTCTCCAACAGTCCGTCGCTGTTCTCGAACCGCTTGAAGTAATCCAACAGCTTCATCACCTTCGGGCGCAGGGCCTCGACCGTGGCGCGGTCGCCGCTGCGCTGGGCGTACTCGTCCAACTGCACCACGAACCACATGGCCCAATTCGGGATGAACACCCCGTCGTAATGGTCGGCGGGGTAGCACATGGGCAACATGCCGTCGGGCAGATGGGCGAACCGGTCGGGCAACAGGTAGTTCTCGAAAAAGTTCCGCTCGACCAAGGGCACCCCGGTCAGGTCGGCCGCCACGCGGGCCGTGAAGAAGCTGTCGCAAAGCCAGCCGGCGCGCTCGCGCGAGGGGCAGTCCATGAACAGGTCGAGGCAGTTCTGCCGGAACGTGAGCACGCCCGCCGCATAGAGCCGGTTGAGCCGCTCGTCGCTCGAGGCGAAGCGCGCGGTCTTGGGCTGGGGATGGGCGTACTCCCGAAGGTACACGTCCTGGAACGTGCAGCCCCCTTCGAGGCACATCAGCTTGAGGTACCGCATCGTGTACGGCTCGATGGCCTCGACCTGGTACGTGCCCGGTTGCAACTCGTACCAAATCACGTTCGTGCAGCCGAGGCGTTTGAAATCGACATCGCCGTCGGTGAGGATCTCGTCGAAGGCCAGCGCGATCCGGGTCTTCTGGTCGCAACGCATGCGAAGTCCCGGGAACCCCGTCAGGTTCAGGCCGAAATCGAAGATCTGGAAGACGCCCTGGCCGAGGATGGTGGGCGCGACCGCGGCCGGCAGTTTGGCCGCGATGTCCTTGGACAGGACCGAGGCATACTGCTGCATCTCGGTCGAGACGGCCCGTTCGAGGTCCCGTTCGGGAAATCCCTTGAGCTTGGGGCCGATCGCGGTCAGGGCCCGGTCCTTCCATAACCCCTCGGTCTTGGGACGAAGCCGGCACACGCCCGCGCCCACCGGGGTGAGGGCGCGCCGCACGGCGAACTCGGGGCACGGCACGCGGCGCGGCAACAGGTTTCCGGCCGGCTGGACCGCGATGTCGGCCCGGGCCACGTCCACATCGGTCTCACGAAGCCACCGATCCCATCCGGGCGCGAGGCGGTAGACTTCGATGAACGGCCGCTGGAAGCTGTAGCGTTGGACCTTCTGGACGCGGTGCGTGAGGACCGTGGCCGCGAACGCCGCGCCCTCGCCGGCCGTCGAGGCCAGCACGCGCTGGCCCGCGACGACCTCGGCCTGGAGAAACGACGGCTGATCGAGCAGGTAGTAGCTGTTGCAGTTGTAGCCGGCCACTTCGATGGCCACCAGGTTCTTGCCGGGCTTGAGCTTGCCGGCCAGAGGCCACTGGTCGATACGGAAGAAGCCGTGCGGTCCGCGGGCCGGGCCGTGGCCGAGGAACTCGCCGTTAAGCCACGCCCGGTAGATCGTCGAGGCCGCCACACGGAGCACCGCCTCCGGCTGCGCCGCCTCGGGCGCATCGATCACGGCTCGGAACCCAACCAAGAGGTTCATTTCGGTTTCGCGCCCCTTGGGCCAGACGGGCTTTGCCGACAAGAATGCCGAGGGCTCGGCGGCGTTGGCAAGGCCGGCCGCGCCAATCCACAAGATCACGGTCCCAACCGCCAGGACACGCACGGAGCTTCTCATTGTCTGATGCCCTTTCCCTTTCGCGTTCAGGCGACGCGAGCGTGTGCGACGAGGTGTTTTTCGAGGACTTCGGGCTGCGGCTCGGCGCCGATGCCCGGCGCCGACCAGAGCGGAACGCGCAGGACGTCGTCGGCCGACTCCCGAACCGGCAGCAGGGGTTCGACCAGGTCGAGCCCGAACAGCGTGTCCGCGGGGATGTAGTCGGCAGGATAGGAGCAATTCGGCTTGGCGGCCAGCGCCAGCCCGTGCCGCACTCCAATGCCGCTTTGAGGCATGCCGCCGACCCAGCACGGAATGCACGCATGGTGGCAAGCGTCGTGGATGGCCAGGGCGGTCGTCAGCCCGCCGACGCGGCCGGGCTTGAGGTTGATATACTTGGCACTGTGGAGTTCCAGGGCCATCTCGGCCTGGGCGAGGGTCGTGATCGACTCGTCGAGGCAGAGCGGCGTGCGCACGGTCTCCTGCACCATCGCGTGACCCACCAGGTCGTCGGCCGGGAGCGGCTGCTCGACCATGGCCAGGCAGAAGTCGTCCAGGCGGCAGAGCAGCTCCATGTAGCCCAGGGTCAAGCCGCCCTCGACGTCGATGTGAATCCGTTCCGACGGATACACGTGCCGCACGGTGTTGATCATCTGGACATCCCAGCCGGGCCGGAACTTCAGCTCGACGCGGCCGTAGCCGTCGCTGAAGGCCCGGCCGATCGAGTCGAGGAACTCGTCGATCGAGTCGGTGCGGTCGAACGACACGCCGACTTCGATGGCCTGTTTGTCGCCGCCGAGCACCTGGTGGAGCGGCTGGCCCTTGAGCCGGGCGTGAAGGTCCCACCAGGCCAGGTCGAGGGCGGCCTTGGCGAAACGGTTGCCGCGCACCGGGTCGAGCCGTTCGTGGAGTTGGTCGCCCGAATCGAAGGTGCCGCCCGCCACCCGAGGGGCAAGCCAATCGCGCAGGCAGAGGAAGACGCCGCCGGCCCATTCCGCCGCGGCCGTGGGGGCGCTACCCGGCGAGGCCTCGCCCCACCCGGCCACTCCGCCGCTTTCCAGGCGGACCAGCACGGTCTGGAGCGAGTCCGCCGGCCCCCAGGGGGTCGATTGGGGCACTCGGTACGGCAGGGCGAGGTGATAGATGTCGATCGAGTCGATTCGCATGGCAAGGACGCTGTATCGAGGGAAGGGAACGGACCAGACCGCCGCCCCCTTGCGTTGGCCCGAGGTGTGCGTTGGCCGATCCCGAGAGGCTATCCGAAAACCCCTCCGGTCGCAAGTGCTCGTCCGCAGTCGTGGCCGTTTGACAACCCATCGCGCCCATACCTACGATGGTAACCGTTCGCGGAGACTGTCCCCATTTTCGCGGCCAAGGAGCGCGAAGACGGGACTGTCTCCTTCACGCCTCTGCAAACCGAATTGGGTATCCGGCCTGCTGCGAGGGTCGTTCCATGCGTCAGCATTCCACGGCTGCGTTGGGGTTCTTGGCAATGCTGTTTCTGGGCGTCGCCTCGGCCGGTGCGGCCAAGGTGCAGACGCGGTACTACGCCCGGGCGCCGGTCCACGACCGGCACGGGGTCATTGCCCCGTGGTATGCGGCGCAGAACGGGCAACTCGACTTCCGCATCCGCGTGGCGGCCGAGACGCTCAAGCGCTATCCTTGGGTCGTGCCGCCGCAGTCGGTCGCCCCAGCCCCGCACTACGTATTCAGCGGGCACTGGAAGATCGCCCCCGACGGCGCGATTACTCCGCTGGCGACCAACGATTGGGACACCGGCGACCTGGGCCAGCGGGCTGCCTACGTGCTCTCGGGCCTGGTCGACTACTACCGCTACACGGGCGACGCCGCAGCCATCGCCCACCTGACGTACCAGGCCGACGCCCTGTTGGACCATTGCCTCACGCCCGACGATCATCCTTGGCCACGCTTTCTCATCAGCGTGCCCGTCAAGGGCAAGTGCTACGGCAAGTGCGATCCCAAGGGGATGATCCAACTCGACATCGTGGCCGAGGCCGGCCTGGGGCTATTGCGCGCGTACCAGGTGACGGGCAACCCCCGCTGGTTCGAGGCCGCCAAGCACTGGGGCGACCTGTTGGCCCAGAAGCGGAACCGCAAGCCCGCTGCCGCGCCGTGGGGCCGCTATGCCAACCCCGAATCCGCCCCGTGGAAGGACGACAAGCAGACCGGCGGCGTCGTGTTTCTGCTTTATTTCTTCGACGAACTGATCCGGCTGGGGCACACGGGCAAGGAGGGAGAGATCCTCAAGGCCCGAGACGCCGGCCGGGCGTACTTGCGCGACGTGCTTCTGCCCCAGTGGACCACCAACGACGTGTGGGGCCGCAACTACTGGGACTGGGCCGACCCGGTCCAAGCCGAGAACGTCACCGAGTTCGCCGCCCGGTACTTCATGGACAACA
>JANLFZ010000160.1:0-826 GCA_024653385.1 Thermoguttaceae bacterium
CGAGAGCAAGGGCGCTTGCGCTTCCTTGCTCTCTCATGTTTGCCCAACTTATTGTCTTACAGGCCCTAATGCTCGCGAAGTTCGAGGCACACTCCGTCCCTGTCGGCCGTGCCGAGCACGCGGTAAAGGCGCACATCGGTCACGCCGGACCGCGCCTCTTCGGGCCACCAGATCCGAGCCCCGCGCAGCGGATCGAGCATCTCCAACAAGAAGCGTTCGTCGGCTTGCCCGCGGTTTTCGAGCCGGCCGAACCCGTTTTTCAGCCCGCTTTCGGCCCCGCCGTTGAGGTTCGAGTTCAGCATGGCGGCCCGGGCCGGCGGGTTTGAGGCGTCTCGCCAGACCGTGTCGGCGGTGATTCCCTTGCACGGCGCCCAAAACATGCTGCCCAGGCACAGCACGCGCGTGCGGGAGCCGTCGCCCGCGATGTTCACCCGCGCCGGGAATTGGGTGCCCACGGGAAGCAACATGCCGCTGCAAAGGACCAGATCGCCTCGGAAGTCTTTCGCTTGGACGAGGGGTTTGTCGGGGGAGGTCTTGTACGAGAACCGCGTCGTATCGACGGCCAGCGAGCCGGCGTCGTTTACGAGGATGCCCTGGGGACTTTCGCCGCTGACCTCGTGGTAGACCCCTCGCACGACCAGCCGGCCGCCCTGAGCTACGCCGTATTGCTCCTCGGCGGTTCCCGTGGCCCCGCAAAACACCGAGACCTGTCCCGGGGCGGGTTTTCCGGCCCTGCGGAGCGGGCCGCCAAGCACCCGGATCCACGTTCGGCAGAAGGTGCCGCCTTGAGCACATCGCAAGAGCACGTCGCTGTGTTCCACGCCGG
>JANLFZ010000160.1:836-12258 GCA_024653385.1 Thermoguttaceae bacterium
CCGTTTTCCTCCAGGCTGCGGCCCGACACATTCACCTGGTCGCCGAAGATCCGGCCGCCGGGCTGGTCGCCTTGGTGGATGGCAATGCCCTTGCCCCGGCCGGCTTGGAACGAGAAATCGCGGAGGGTAGCCCGACTGGGTCCGTCGAGCCGCAAAATCGGCCCGGGCCCCGCGCCGGTCCACTTCAGCACCGTGGCCGTCTCCGCGGCTCCGTCGCCGACGATTTGCACATCGCAGCCGGCCGGCACAACCAGCGTCGCATCGACCGAGTAGGTCCCCTTGGGCAGATGGACGACCGGGCGGCTGCCCGCCAGCCGGGCCGCCTCGTCGATCGCCCGCTGGATCTGACCGGCCGTGGCGCCGGCGGGCAATTCCCAGACGCGTCGTTGGCGCCGGGCAGGCGTGGGAGGAAGCGACGGCGGGCTGCTGTCGATCGTCTCTGCGGGCACCACCTTCTCGGCTACCCGCACGAACCGGCCCGCTTCCTTGACCGCGCCGGGCGCCGAGTACGTGTTTCCGACCAGCGTCTGATCGCCCCAGGTCATCACCACCGCCGGTTGGTCACTCGCGGCGCGGGTCTTGATGACGTTGTCCATCACCAGATACGGCCCGGCGTTCCCCAGGCGGATCGCAAACTCTCCGGTCGGGTCGATGATGCGGTTGCCGGTGATCGAGCAGGGGGAGCCCCACGAGTGGCCGCCGGCGAAGTCCAGAAAACAGGCCGAACCGATCGACGTGTTGCCGACGAACGAGAAGACCATCAGGTTCACGCTGGCGATGTCGGCCTTCTTGGACCGCAGAAACAGGCACTGCCACGCGTGGAAGTTGCCCGCATTGTTGTACAGCCCGTGCTGGCAATCCTCGAAGCGGCAATACCAGAGCCAGATGTCCATCGAATTGAAGTTGTTGGTCTGGAGGCCCCGGCCGCAACGGCGGAAGGTGCAGCGGAGCACCGCATTCTCCGCCTGGCCGTGGTCGGCCGTTCCCATCGACATGCCGACCTGGGCATCCTGAAAGACCATGTCGGAGGTTTCGTTGTAGGTCGAGAAGGCGTCGCCATAGGCCAAGGCCACGCCGGCCTTGCCCGCGCCGTCGAGGGTCAACCGACTGATCTTCGAGTACCACGCATCGTACTTGACCATGACGCCGCCTTCACGCCCGTCCCAGCGAAGGACCGTCTCCGCCGGGGCCTCCCCAACGACCGTGATCCCCATGCAGTCCTGATGCGCCTTGCGCACCGTGCTGACCGTGCTGGTGATCCGGTAGATGCCCGCGGGAAAGTAGAGAACGCACGCGTGCTGGTGCAACCGGAGATCGTCGAACGCCCTCTGGATCGCCGCGGTATCGTCGGCCCGACCGTCGCCGATCGCGCCGTAGTCGGTCTTGACGTTCTTCCACCCCGCCAAGGGACCGACGAATTCCTCGTTGCTCAATACGGGCCGGCTTGCAGCCACCAAGGCCGCCGCCAGAACCACCGCGGCGAGCTTGCTCAGCACGGTCATGGCAAAATCTCCACTCGAGACCATATTCCACAGACGCCTGGACACGTTTCGCCCAACGCGACACTGCTTCGTGGGTGTGAAAGTGCTTGTGACACAAACAGTTAAAGCCTGCGCTCGAATGGGGATCAAAGTGGTTGCCCTTTCCCCAGAAGAACGCAGGCATGGAAGCCCAAGTCGCGGTCCAGTATACCGACGTTCGTTGCTGTGGGAAGACAGCCCCTTGTCCGAAGTCTGGGAAAATTAGAGAAATGGGGTCGGGTGGCATTTTCGGGATTCGATGGCCAAAATGAGACCCGACGCCATTTCCACACCCTACCCGCGACCAAGACGCTTACACAACGTTGCCGCAGTTGCCCAACTGACCTTGCTTCGGGGGGCAGGCCGGACTAATATCCGCGCGCCTTTCCCGGGGGTGGTTTCCTCTCGCCATCCCGAGTGCTCGATCACAGACACACTCTTTTCTGGGCAAGCGCGTGAAACATCGGCTCGAAGAACCGGCGTGGGGCTTGGTACGGCGGGGTCTGCCGACTGCGCCACTTCCTGGACGCTCGGCCTGGGAACAAGAACAGCTTCGGCCCGACGGCCCGGTTGTCGCAGTCCCAAGTGCCCTGTTCAACCAGATTTGTCGGCTGCTTGCCCCCGCGTTGCGCGGCCTCTGTGTAGGGGTGCTTGCCATCTTTTGGGGGATACTCTGCCCATTGTTGTGGGGACAGACGAGCGGGGGCGACTATCAGGTGCATCCCCTGAAACACAAGGCGGCTGCCGATGTCGAGAAAATCCTGACCGAAATGCTCTCCCAGTCCGGGCTTTCGGCGCACGTGGTGGCCGACCACCGGACGAACCAACTCTTGCTGCGCGGTCCGGAAAAGGCGCAGCAGATCGCGCGCGACTTGATTGCGGCGTTGGACCGTCCCTCGCCCGCCGCGCCGCCGCCTCGTCCGGAGGTCCGGACCTATCCGCTCGACGCCTCGCGCTTGGCCTGGGCCGCCGAGCGGATCCGGTCAACCCTGGGCGACCGGTCTGGCCAGATCGCCGTGTCGGTCGATCCGCAGGCCGGGCAACTCGTGGTGCTTGCCCCGCCCTCGGTCCACGAGCAGGTGGCTCGCTTGCTGTCGGCGCCGGCGGGCGAAGCTTCGGCCCGACCGGCCGACGCGATTCGGCAGACCGACCTGACGCCCGCCGAGCAATTCGTGCCCGTCGCGCGGGCACAGATCGAGGCGATCCAGTCGGAACTGAAGGCCATGTGCGGCTCGCGACTGACGGTTCCTCTGGCCGATTCGAGGTCGGGCCGTGTGGAGTACCGCTTTGTGGACCTGCGTGGGCGGCGGGTGGACGTGATCGTCGATCGGTCGCGCGACGGGTTCTTGCTCGTGGGGAACGGATCGCTGGTCGGACAGTTCGCGCGGCTCATCCGCGCGTTGGCCGCCGCCCAGACCGATAGCACGGGCGTTCGCGTGGTGCCTATCCGCCGGGCCTCGCCTTCGAAGGTCCGCCAGGCATTCGACGCCTACCGCAGCACGTCGCCTGAGCAAGGGGGACCACCGCGGCCCGACGAGACGCCCCCGATCCGATCGCACCGACCCGACGCAACCGACCAGGGGGCGAACCTGCCGGGCAACGGCCTGCGCCTGGCCAGCTACCTGTTTCAGCCCGCGGAAGCGGGCGGGGGGGCTTCGCCGGGCGGTGCGCCGGCGCCCTCGGGGCCGGGGTCCGAGCCGGCGGGCCAGCCCAAACCGATGGCCGGCGAAGCGATCAAGCCGAGCGCGAGACCCCTCTCGCCCGAGGAGGAAGAGGAGTTCCGCCGCCGGCTGCGCGGCCTGGGGACCGACGTCGAAATCGAGATCCTGCCCGACCTCGACGCGGTCATCCTTCGCGGGCGCGAGCGCGACATCAAGGATCTTCAGCGCATTATCGAAGAGATCGAGCGACTCAGCGCGGCGACCGAGCCGTCCATCGACATCTACTACCTCCGGCACACCAGCGGCGACGCGATCTCGGCCATTATGCGCCAGGTGAACGAAGACTATCTTGGCGGCCGGCAGGGGCGCGTGACGATCATGCCTCTGGTCAAGCCGAACGCCCTGCTCTTGATCGGCTGGGGCGAGGCGGTGCGGGCGGCCAAGGAGTTGATTGCGAAACTCGACCAGCCCGTGGCCGCGGAGACCCAGCAGCGGATCTTCCACTTGCGGCACGCCCCGGCGGCCGCCGTGGCGACGACGATCACGCAGTTCTTTTCGAGCCGGGCCACCGGGATGGGGCCCCGGGTGCAGGTGATGCCCGACCCTCGGACCAACTCGATTCTGGTCCACGCCGCCCCGCGCGACATGGCCGAGGTCGAGTTATTGGTCGAGCGACTCGACACGGACCAGACCGACGCGGTGCTCCAGACCCGGGTGTTCAAGCTGCTGAACACGCTGGCGGCCGACGTGGCGGGCACGCTCCAGGCAGCCATCGACGCGGCAAGGGGGGGCACGGCGGCGCAGAAGTCGGCGGCCCTCGAGCTATTGGCGGTCGATCCCAAGGGGGAGCGGCTGGTCAAGTCGGGGCTGTTGAACGACGTGCGCGTGACGGCCGACCCTCGGCTGAACGTCGTCATTGTTCACGCGCCGGCCGAGAGCATGGACCTCTTGGCGGCCCTCATTCGGCAACTCGACCTGCCCGGCGCCGCGGCCCAGATCAAGGTGTTCCGCATCATCAACGGCGATGCCAACGCGGTGGCCATCATGCTGCGGTCGCTGGTGCCCACCGGGGCTGCGGCAGGTCCACCGCTGGCGGCCGCGGAGGGCGAATCGTCGCTGGTGCCCATGCGGTTCTCGGTCGACTCGAGGACGAACAGCATCATCGCGGTGGGTTCGCCGGGCGACCTGCGCATCATCGAGGCCCTGATCGTGCGGCTGGACGAGCAGGACGTGCAGCAACGCCAGACGGCCGTGTACCGATTGAAGAACGCCCCGGCCAACGACGTGGCCACGGCGATCAACGACTTCCTGCGCAGCCAGCGCCAGTTGCAGCAGGCCGCGCCGGGCGCGCTGAGCCCCTTCCAGCAACTCGAAAGCGAGGTGGTCGTGGTGCCCGAGCCGGTCTCCAACGCCTTGATCCTCAGCGCCACGCCCCGGTTCTTCCAGGAGATCGCCGACCTCATCGAGAAACTCGATGCCCAGCCGCCCCAGGTGATGATCCAGGTGCTCATCGCCGAGGTGGCGTTGAACGACACCGACGAGTTCGGCGTCGAGCTTGGCCTGCAGGACTCGTTGTTGTTCGACCGCAGCCTGTTGTCGGGCAATCTGGCGACGATCACGAGCACCATGCAGCAGTCGACGCCGGCCGGCATCATTACCTCGACCACCCAGAGCACGCCCTTTGCCACGCTCAACCCAGGATTCAACTTCAATAACGAGCCGTTGGGGAACTCGGGCAGCCCGGACTCGCTGGCCACCGCGTCGAAGGTGGGCACGCAGGGGTTGACGAGTTTCAGCGTGGGCCGGATGAACAACGAACTGGGGTTCGGCGGACTGGTGCTCTCGGCCAGCAGCGAGTCGGTCAGCGTGCTCATCCGCGCGCTGCAATCCACGCGGCGTCTGGAGATCCTCAGCCGACCCCAGATCATGACGCTCGACAACCAGCCGGCCTTCATCCAGATCGGTCAGCGCGTGCCGCGCATCTCGAGCACCGGCATCGTGCAGACCGGGCAGTTCAATTCGATCGACCTGGTCAACGTCGGGCTGATTCTCGGCGTCACCCCGCGCATCAGTCCCGAAGGGATGGTCGTGATGGAAGTGGACGCGGAAAACTCGAACCTGGGACCCATTGCCGAGGGTATTCCGGTGTCGGTCTCGGGCGGCGAGATCATCCGTTCGCCGACCATCAACACGACGATGGCCCAGACCACCGTCAGCGCGGCCGATGGCGAGACGATCGTGTTGGGCGGGCTCATCTCGAAGGGACGCACGCGCCTTGACCGGCGCGTGCCCTACCTGGCCGACATTCCGGTGCTCGGCACGCTCTTCCAGTACCACAGCCTCGTGGAAAAGCGGTCGGAGTTGCTCATCGTGCTGACCCCGCACATCGTGCGCACGCCCGAAGACGCCGAACGGATCAAGCGGATGGAGTCGGCGCGCATGACGTGGTGTCTGGGCGATGTCCAGGAGATCCACGGCGAGGCGGGCTTGACCCGCCAGGGAGGCTCGCCCGACGTGATCTATCCCGACGTCACGCCTCGGGGAACCGCATCGCCCCGGTCGGGATGGGAGAAAATTTCGCCGCAGCCGCAGGACGCCGCGCCGCCGCCGAAGGGGCGTGAGCCTCTCCCGCGGGATCCGGCACGGTTGCCGCCGGCAACCCCGGGACGCATGCGCCCGGCCGAACCCGGCGGACCGGCGCCCGGCGAGCCGGCTCCTCCGGAGGGCGCTGAGCCCATGTCCGGCGCGGCAGGTCCGCCGGCCCCCATGGGCGCCGGCCCCCTGATCGGCAATCCCCTCCGGCCCGCGGAGCGGCCGCATGTCTCGACAGCCCAGCAGATTCCGGCCTACGAGCCGTACGCGGAGCGATAAACCATGCACCACGTGCGTCTTTGCCTGTTGGTTGGCGCCGTCGGATGGGCCTTGGCCGCCGCCGGCTGCACGAGCCTCGACCTGGCCGACAAACTGACGCTGCCGGGCACAGGTCCCAAGCCCAAAGTGCCCACACGCATGACCGAGTTCTGGACCGACACGGTGCTCTACCAGCCGGGCCTGCCCGGCGTGCGCGGCTTTGGCGGCCGCGTGATGTTCTACAACGACCAAGGCGGATCGCCGATTCCGGTCGACGGCACGTTCAGCGTGTTCGCGTACGACGAGACCAACGGCGAGGTCTCGTATTCGGCCCCGGACAAGAAGTTCGTCTTCCCCGCCGACCAGTTGTCGAAGCACTACAGCAAGTCGGAGTTCGGGCATTCGTACAGTTTCTGGCTACCCTGGGATGAGGTGGGCGGCCCACAACGGACGATCTGCCTGATCGCCCGCTTCGAACCCAAGAAGGGGCCCATGATCGTCTCGCGCCCGTGCCGGAAAGTCCTTCCCGGCGAGCCTCCGGCCTCCGAGCGCGGTTCGCCGCTGGCGGGCCCGGACCGCGGGCGTCGGGGGCCATCCGGCGGCGGGGAGTGGCCCGACCGCGGCGTGCGCCAGGCTTCTCATCTCGAGCCGGTCGGCCCCGACGCACCGCTGCCGCGCGGTGGCGGTACGACGATCACCATCGACGTGCCTCCGAGCTTCGCACGGCCCAGCGCGGCCGAGGCGGCGTCCGCGCCCAGTGCGGGAATCCCGGACTCGTCGTCCGCGAAGGCGGTCCAGGGCGAATCGAATCGAGCCACGTCGGCGGCCTCGCCCAACCCGGCGCCCAGCACGGCCGAGTCGCGTCCCGCGAACCGGTCGGAGCGGCGCAGACCGATCGTCGAGCGAACGCCCATCGTGCCGAGGGTCCAGGACCCGGTGCGCAGGCAACCCTTGCCCGCGGCATGGCTGCCGTCGCTTCCGGCCACGCCGCGATCCGACCGGCCGGGGACCACGCCGGCCAGGCGGGAAGACGACGATTCTCTCCAGCCTCTCTCGCGTTGATGGCTTGGCCATCGGGCCGGCCGGCGCCCGCCTACTTCCCGTGGCCTGCGCGGTCCAGTAGAATCGCCCCAGTCGCCGCGTAGGCGGGTCTTGGCGTTTTCTCAAAGCGGGAGATGTGCCGTGTCGTCCAGAGAGCGGTCAAGATGGAAATCGAACCGCGCGGACCGGTGCGCGCGTCGAGTGGTACTCGTTGCCGCGGCGCTGGCCGCCGGCATGATGCTCGAGACGTTCGGACGTGCCGAGTCGGCCGCGCTCGAATGGTACGTTGCGCCTGACGGGGACGACGCCTGGTCGGGCACGCGGCCCGAGCCGAACGCGGGCCGGTCGGATGGTCCTTTCGCCACGCTCGAGCGGGCCCGAGACGAGATCCGCCGGCGAAAGAAGTCAGGGACCCTGCCCCGCGGCGGCGCGGTCGTCTGGCTCGCAGGTGGTACCTATGAGCGAAGCACGACGTTCGAGTTGGGGGCCGAGGATTCGGGAACCGCGGACTCGCCGATCGTGTACCGGAGCCGGCCCGGCGCGGTCGTGCGTCTGATCGGCGGCAAGCGGCTTGGCGGTTTCGGTCCGGTGTCGGATCCCAAGGTGCTCGAACGCCTCGACCCGGCCGCCCGCCCCCATGTGCTCAAGTCCGACGTGAAGGCCCAGGGTGTGGTCGAGTACGGCCAGCCCGGCGGCGGAGGGTTGGAGTTGTTCTTCCAAGACAAACCCATGCCCGTGGCCCGATGGCCCAACCAGGGGTTTGTCAAGATCGTCGAGGTCCTGGGAAAGACCCCCGTGGACGTGCGCGGCACCAAGGGATGCGCCGAGGGGGTGTTCGCCTACGAAGGCGACCGTCCCCGCCGTTGGACCGCCGAACGCGACGCGTGGCTGCATGGCTACTGGTTCTGGGACTGGGCCGACGAGCGTCAGAAGGTCGAGTCGATCGACCCCGAGAAGCGCACGATCACCCTGGCCAGGCCGCACCACCACTACGGCTACCGCAAGGGCCAGTGGTTCTATGCCTTCAACCTGCTGTCGGAGATCGACCAACCGGGCGAGTGGTACCTCGACCGCGACGCGGGCGTGCTGTACTTCTGGCCGCCGGCCCCGATCGACGAGGGGCAAGCGATCGTTTCCGTGGCCCCGACGCTGGTGCGTTTGAACGGGGCGTCGCATGTGACGATCCAGGACCTTGTGCTGGAAGCCATGCGCGACACCGCGATCGTCGTCTCCGGCGGCTCGCACGTGCGCATCGCCGGCTGCACGGTGCGCAACGGCGGGCGCAACGCGATCAGCGTTTCCGGCCAACAGCACGCCGTGGTCGATTGCCGCGTGTACCAGATGGCCGAAGGCGGCATCTCGCTTTCGGGCGGCGATCGCAAGACCCTCGCGCCCGCCGCTCTGGTCGCCGAAAACAACCACATCCATCATTACGGCCGGTGGAAGCCGATGTACAGCGCGGGCATTTCGATGCACGGGGTGGGCAATCGGGCGGCGCACAATCTCATCCACGACGCGCCTCACCAGGCCATCGCCTTCAGCGGCAACGACCACCTGATCGAACTCAACGAGATCCACAACGTCTGCTTCGAGTCGAACGACGCCGGGGCCATCTATGCCGGGCGCGATTGGACCATGCGCGGCACCGTGATCCGGCACAACTACCTGCACCATATCTACGGGTTCGAGAATCGCGGATGCGTGGGCGTGTACCTCGACGACATGTTCTGCGGCACCGAGATCCGCGGCAACGTGTTCTACCAGGTGCCGCGCGCGGCATTCATCGGCGGCGGGCGCGATTGCCGCGTCGAGAACAACATCTTCGTCGACTGCAAGCCCGCGCTGCACATCGACGCCCGGGCCCTCGGTTGGGCCGGCTATCACGCGCAGATGTGGATCAAGGAGGGACGCGAGAAGGGGACGCTCTCCGGCATCCGCTTCCGCGATCCGCCGTACCGCGACCGGTACCCCCAGTTGCCGGGGATCCTGGACGACGACCCGGCAGCCCCTCGGGGCAACGTCGTCGCCCGAAACATCTGCTGGAAAGGCCGCTGGGACGAGATCGAAGCGAAGGCCCGGCCGCTGGTCACGATGAAGGACAACCTGGTCGACGTCGATCCCCGGTTTGTCGACGCCGCGAAGCTCGATTTCCGGCTTCGAGACGATTCGCCGGCATGGAAGATCGGGTTCGAGCGCATTCCCTTCGAGAAGATCGGCCTGGTTCGAGGTGCACGCCCATGATGCGTTTTCTCTCTTGCGCGGTCGTCGTCCTGGCGGCCTTGGCTGCCTGCGCTTGCCCGGCGGCCCGGGCCGACCTGCGCGACGATTTCGCCGAGCCGCCCCTGCGGTACAAGACGCGGCCGCTTTGGTTCTGGAACGGCCCGCTCTCGAAGGCCGCCATCGAAGACCAGATGCGGCAGTGCCGTGATCGCAGCGGGTACTACGGGTTTGGCATTTTGCCGTCGCAGGGCATGACGCCCGCCTACACCTCGGCCGAGTTCCTCGACCGCTACGGCGACGCCCTCGACCAGGCGGCCGCGCTGGGCATGAAGATGTGCCTGTACGACGAATACTGGTTCCCCAGCGGCAATGCCGGCGGCGAACTGGCCAGGAAATACCCCGACCACACCGCCAAACGGCTCGATCTGGTCGAAGAATCGGTCACCGGCCCGGCCGCCTTCCAAAAGGCCCTGCCCGCCGGCACGCTCATGGCCGTCGTGGCCATGAAGACCGACACCAAGGAGCGGATCGACCTGACCGGGCAGGTCCAAGGCGGGCAAGTCGTCTGGAACGTTCCGGCCGGCACGTGGAACCTCATGATCTTCGTGTGCGTGCGCGACGGCTGGGACCACGTCGACTACCTGAGCCCCGAGTCGGTCGGCCGTTTCATCGAATTGACGTACCAGCGCTTTTTCGACCGGTTCTCCAAGCACTTCGGCACGACGATCGACAGCGCGTTCTACGACGAGCCGACCTTCTGGACGGTCCAGGGGGGCCGCATGTGGACCGAGCAGTTCAACGCGAAGTTCCGGGCCCGGCACGGCTACGACCCCGCGCCGTACTATCCGGCCCTGTGGCACGACATCGGCCCCCAGACCGAAGCCGCGCGGGCCGCCCTGTTCGGCTTCCGCGCCGAGTTGTTCTCCACGGGCTTCGTCAAGACCATCGACCAATGGTGCCGCGAGCACAAGATCCAACTGACCGGACACGTCGATCAGGAGGAGATCGTCAATCCGACGGGCCTCTGCGGCGATCTGATGAAGGCCTTCGAGCACCAGGACATTCCCGGGATCGACCAGATCTTCCAGTACGGCCGGGCCTCGAAGGCATACAAGCTGGTCAGCTCGGCCGCCTGCAACTACGACCGGCCGCTGGTGATGACCGAGACCTACGGCGCGATCAAGGACATGCCCGTGGCGAACCTTTACAAGGAGGCGATGGACCAGTACGCCAAGGGCATCAACCTGATGGTGCCGCACGCGGTCTGGTACGAGCCGAAGAAGATCGTGTTTCCGCCCGAGTTGTCGTACCGCGACCCGGTCTACGGCCCGGCCCTGCCCGAGTACAACCGGTACATGGGGCGTCTGAACCTGTTGCTTCAGTCGGGCCGGCACGTCGCCGACATCGCGGTGATCTATCCCATCGCCACGCTTCAGGCGGGCTATCATTTCGGCCCGGGCAACCCGTACCTCGGCGGGCCGATCCCCGAGGAAGCCGACTACATGGACGTGGGCGATCTGCTTGCCCTGTCGGTGCGGCGCGACTTTACGTTCCTTCATCCCGACGTGCTGCGCGACAGGTGTTCGGTGCGCGAAAGTACCCTTTCGCTCGAAAACAAGCTGAACCCCGAGTCGTACCGCGTGGTCGTCCTGCCGGGCTCGAAGACGGTCGCCCTCGACACGATCGAGAAACTCAAACGGTTCTGCGAGCAAGGCGGCAAGGTGATCGCCACGACGCGGCTGCCGCACAAGTCGGCCGAGTTCGGCAAGGACGCCGAGGTGCAGGCCGCGGTCCGCGCGATCTTCGGCATGGACGCCCTGGCCGCCGCGCCTGGGAGCAAGTCGCATCCCCACGGCGGTAAAGCGTACTTCGTCAGCCGCCCCACGGCGGAGAACCTGCGCCAGGCCCTCGACGACGCCCTACCGGTCTACGACGTCGAGATCCAGGCCCCCGAGCGACTTCCCGGCGGGAACCTCTCGTACCTGCACAAGGTCCGCGACGGCCGCGATCTGTACTTTCTTGCCAATTCGAGCGACGCGCCGGTCGAGGCCACGGTCGTGCTCCGCGGCAAAAAGACACTCGAGTGGTGGGACCCGCACACCGGCCGGCGCGATCCGGCCGGTGTGCGGG
>JANLFZ010000161.1:0-3059 GCA_024653385.1 Thermoguttaceae bacterium
CGTAACGGCACGCCCGAGGAGCAATCGGCCGAGTTCGCCGACGTGCTGGCATGGCTGACGACGATCGCCAACGTGGCGGGCATCGACTTGACCGAGGCCGTGGCGAAGAAGTACGGCGCAGGGTGCCCGGGATGCGGCCAGTACGTTTGCACCTGTCCCGATGCCGGAAAACCCTGATGAACCGGCGAGGCACGGAACTCGATTCGGCAACCCCTAGCACCCGGCCTCGGGCCGCTCGTTGGCTTCGGTGGCTCGGGGTTGCCTGCGTGGTCGCCCTGGGGTTTCTCGGCGCGAAGGCGCGGGGACAAGATGCCTCGCCGGTCGAGATCGTCGGGGTCGAGGTGGGGATCGCGGGCCACTACAAGCCCGGCCTGTGGACACCCGTCAAGGTGATGCTGCGCGGCCGCGAGGCGTGTACCGGTCGGGTGGCGCTGACGGTTCGCGATAGCGAGGGCGTGCCGGTCCGGGTGACGACGCCCGACGATTGCCCCGTGGAGCTTGTCCCCGGTCGCGAGATCGCTGCGGTGCTGCACATGCGATTCGGTCGCGTGAAGAGCGAGTTGACCGCGGAGTTCGAGGCTTCCGGCGGCGCCGAGGCGCGCCGGACGTTCTGGGCAGGCGCGACGCCGTCATTCCCGCCCGCTTTGGCCTCGCACCGCGAGTTGATCGTCGTGGTCGGCGCCGATCCGTCGGGCATCGAGGCTGCCTCGTTGCTCCAAGAGCGCGCCGAAGACCGGGCGGCCGTCGTGTCGGTGAGCGGGTTTGACCAACTGCCGGACCGCTGGTACGGCTTCGAAAGCGTCGATGTCGTGGTCCTCGCGTCGAGCCGACCGGAGGCGTTCGAGGCCGTCCGGCGCGACAGCCCCCAGGTCGCCGCGCTGGACCAATGGGTGCGCCTCGGCGGCCGCCTGGTGCTCGCGCTGGGGCGCCAGGCCGAGGCCGTGCTGGGCGAGAACGGAGCAATGGCCGGCTTCGTGCCGGGGCGATTCGAGCGGGTGATCCCCTTGCGCCAAGCCATCGCCTTGGAGACGTTCGCCGGAGGCGGCGCTCCCATGCCCCGGCTGGGCGCGGGCGACCGGCTGGACCTGCGCGTGCCGCTTCTGGGGGATGTGCGGGGACGCGTCGAATCGCGCGAAGGGAACTTGCCGTTGGTGGTGCGGTGCAGCCGAGGCTTCGGCGAAATCGTGTTCGCGGCCGTGGAACTTGACGATCCGACGATTCGCGCCTGGCGCGACCGCGGGCAGTTCGTGCGCCGGCTGCTCGGCGTGGCCGACCGTTTGGCCGGCGGCCCCTCCGAAAGCGCGGCGGTGCTCCACTATGGCTTCGACGACCTGTCGGGCCAGCTCCGCAGTGCCCTGGACCAGTATCCCGAGGTCCCGTTGGTCTCGTTCTCGATGGTCATGGGACTGCTGGTCGTGTACCTGGTCCTTGTCGGTCCGGCCGACTATTTCTTCCTTCGCAAGGTCACCGGGCGAATGGCGCTGACGTGGATCACGTTTCCGCTGGTCGTTGCGGCGTTTTGCGCGGGAACGTATGTCCTGGCCGGCCGGCTCAAGGGCGACCGGGTCCGGGTTCATCAGGTCGACCTGGTCGATGTCGAATCGCCGACCTGGCTGTTGCGCGGCACGTCGTGGGCGAACGTCTTCAGTCCCTCGGCCGACCAATACGACTTGACGTTCGAGCCGCAAGTGCCCTCGACCGGGCAGCGTCCCTCGGTCCTGGCCGCGTGGTTCGGCCTGCCGGGGAGCGGTCTTGGCGGGATGGATCCCAAGACGTCTCCGCCGCTTGCTTGGACGCAAGGCTATGCGTTTTCGCCCGAGTTGGATCGGCTTGTCGGTCTGCCCATCCCCACCTGGTCGACCCGCAGCGTCACTGCCCGGTGGACGGCTCAGGCCGCGGTTCCGGTCGAGGCGAGCCTTCGGGAGGAAGAGCGGGCGCTCGTGGGCAAGGTGCATAACCGATCCGACATCACGCTGGCCGACGCCCTGTTGTGCCACGGCGGTTGGGCGTACGAGCTGGGCACGCTGGGGCCCGGCGATTCGGTCGTCCTGGATCGCACCAGCGCGCGGCGCGACTTGCGCACGTTTCTGACGGGCCAGCGCTACGTCGTCAAGGAAGGACGCCAGCTTCCCACTCCCTACGACCGATCGAGCAGCGATGTCGCTTACATCCTCCGCGCCATGATGTTCTACAGCGCGGCGGGCGGGCGCCAGTTCACCGGCTTGTACCACCGCTACCAGGCCTTCGTCGATGCCAGCGATCTCTTGCGCACGGGCAACGCCGTGCTCGTGGCCCAAGCCGGCGGCGGCCCCCACGGCGCCCGGCTGCTGGGCAACGGCCAGCCGCTGGGCTCCCCCGACGACCGCCATCGGACCGTCTACCGTTTCGTCTTCCCCGTGCCCGAGGGCAGTGAGAAACCGTGATCAAAACCCAGGACCTTACCAAAGTCTACGGCGAACTGCGGGCGATCGATCACCTCAGCCTCGATCTGAGCGAAGGCGATCTGTTCGGGTTCATCGGCCCGAACGGCTCGGGCAAGACGACCACCATGCGGATCCTCGCCACGCTCTTGCAGCCCACCTGGGGCGAGGCCTACGTCTGCGGCTACTCGATCTACACCCATCCCAAGGAGATCCGGCGGCTGATCGGCTACATGCCCGACTTCTTCGGCGTGTACGACGACATGAAGGTGATCGAGTACCTCGAGTTCTTCGCCGCCGCGTACCGGATCAAGGGCTCGGCGCGGCGCAAGAAATGCGACGAGATGCTGGCCCTGGTGGGTCTGGACTACAAGCGCGACGCCCTGGTGACGAGCCTTTCGCGCGGCATGACCCAGCGGCTTGGTCTGGCCCGCGTCCTCCTGCACGATCCCCAAGTGCTGCTCTTGGACGAGCCGGCCAGCGGGTTGGATCCCCGCGCGAGGATCGAGATCCGATTGCTCTTGAAGGAGCTTCGCGGGCTGGGCAAGACGATCATGGTCTCCAGCCACATCCTGCCCGAACTGGCCGACATCTGCAACAAGGTCGGCATCATCGAGCGCGGCAAGCTCTTGATCAGCA
>JANLFZ010000161.1:3069-6681 GCA_024653385.1 Thermoguttaceae bacterium
TGCGCCGGCAGCCGCTGTTGGAGATCGGCCTGGCGGGCGACCTCGACGGCGCGGCGAAGCTCCTGGAACGCCACGAGTTGGTCGAGAAGGTCGATGCCCGCGACGGCCGCCTTCGGGTGACGCTCCGCGAAGGCGTGGCCGACTATAGCCCCCTGCCCGCCCTGCTGATCCAGAACGGCTGCAAGCTGACGATGTTCAAGGAGGAAGAGATCAACCTCGAAACGGCCTTCATGGCGCTGACCAAGGGGATGACGGCGTAGGCCCCCGGGCGGCCGACCGCCAACCTTGTTCCATAGCGCCGGTCCCGGTGGGCGGCCGGCCGGCCACCGGCCAGCAGCGGCATCGACATCGTGCGAAGCCTTCCCCACGGCCACGTGGCCGCCGTGCTGGGCACGCTGCGAACGCTCGAGCTGGAGCACGAGGCTTTCGATCCTCGCAGCCGCATCAAAGCGCGGGAGCCAATCAGGCCTCGGCACTTTTCAGGGGGACCGTGGTCCTCTTGAAACTCCAGCGGCCGGCCCCCGCCACAATGCTTGCTCCGGCTGACCCGCCGAAACCGGTAATCAACTGGTTCCTGAACAAGGGCTTCCCCGCATTGCTGAAGGCGTCGATCAGCACGCCGCCGAAGCCTGCGCCCACGCCGATGCCACCCATGGCGAGCGTGCCCGGCCCCTGGTCCAGGTCCCACACGCTGAACTTTCGCAGACACGTCAGTTCGATCCAATCTGCGGGGCTTTCCGGCAGCGGGACACTGTGTGCGTGGCCGCCAAATCCGGCGCCCCAGATCGAGAGCCGCACTTTGGCTGCATAGCCCGGAGTCGCTGTGGGGCTGTAAAGGTAGAAGTCATACCGGGCGGCAGCAAGGCCGAATCCAGCCGCCAATACGACATCCGCATAAACCCACCAATCATCAACCTTGTCGGTGAGCGCCATAAGGGTTCTCCCAAAAGCGCAGCAGTTCGAACAAGCGATAAATGCTAGACTCGCCGAACTTCCGGGCAACCGGATGCGCCATTGCGCAAGCGCGGCAGATCAATAGCCAGCGCCGCCATACGGAATGTGCATGCCGCAGACGACTCGGCGCCTGGGGCCAGGCCCCATGCATGGGCGGCTGTGCCCGGAACGCATTTCGCCCCGGATCGTTCGGCCGGTGCAACCAGCGGGCCTTGCAAGAACGGATGCACTGGAGGCCGGGCTTCCGGGCGGGCCTTGGGATGCGTCGCCCGCTCCACGGGGGACGCACACGGTGACGGAGTCCCCCATTTCATGGCGTACGGGACACTTGGGCAAGTCGCTAGGATGGTGCAAGTCGATTTAGGTTGGAGTCACACTCTCCCACGCGATGCCGAGCCTCTTCAGCGCGTAGCCCACCTCGCGCAGGTAGTCGCCGTAGGTGATCACCGTGTGGAAGCCCTGCATCTCGACCAAGAGCTTCTTCCAGTCGCCGTCGATGGCGATGTCCATCTGCGAGCGGCAGATGTCGAACGCGGGGCTGTCGAGGATCTTGCCGCGGAACCCGATCCACTTGGTGCAGGCGAGATTCGGCAAGATGTTCGTCGTGACCTGGCCCTTGGGGTACTCGACCTTGGTCGCGGCGCCGCAATCGGACTCGAAGTGGGTCATGATCTTCGTGGGCTCGAAGTCCTTGCCGTTCATGCGCCGCGGGGCGGCGCAGTGGGCCAGGGTGAGCATCCCGTGGTGCGGGAAGTGCGAATTGGCCACGAACGAGGGTTTGCCCGAGATCCACCGCATGAGCACCCCCGGCGGCGTGTGGGTGAAATCGACATGGCAGAACGCCGTGTAGCCCGCGTCGTTCAAGAGGCTCGTCACCAGGCACGGCGGCGTCTTGAGGATCGGGATCAGCCCGCCCATGCAGTGCGCCACCCCGAGGTTCGTCGCCCCGATCTCGTCCATCATGGCGCGGATCACCCCCAGCGAAAGGAAGGTGTTGACGACCGACTCGCGATCGGTTTGGAGCGTGACGTTCTTCTGGGCCAAGAGTTCGGCCGTCTGGCGTTCGGCCTCTTGAAGGGCCTTCTGGTCGGCCCGGGCCGCGGCCATGCGTTTGGCCAACTCGTCGAAGGCGACGGGCACGATCTCGAACTTCCAGGTCTTCTTGGCGTGGTCGGGCCCGTACAGCTCGCCCGGCCGGCTATACGACTGGAGCCCGCCGAGGGCCAGGACCTTGGTGCCCAGCGCGTTTTTCAGGCCGTACAGGGCCCGCAGACGCCAGAGCACGTCGCCGTAGTCGTCCACGACCACGTCGTGAACGTCCATGTTCGGCTCCTTGAACGTGTCTTCGTTCTTGCGGAGGAACCGCCAGTGCGCGATCTCGTACCACAAGTAGATCGGGCCCGAGCGGTGGCGCACGAACATCACGTTGGGTTTCTTCGACGCGGCCAGCTTCTCCAACCAGGGCTGCGGGCCGGCGTAAGCGTAGACCAACAGCGCGTCGGCCTGGGCGGCCGCGGCGGCATCGGCTTCGGCATCGGTGTTGACCGAGACCAGGGGGAGCATCTCGATCGGGAACTCGGCCCCGGCGGCAAGCTTGGCCAGTTCGCCGCCGATGCGGGCGATCTCGCGGTCGACATCCTCCTTGGTGTGTAGTCCGCCGTAGCCCCGCCAACTGGTATGCTCGTGGCGCTGGTAGAGTTGCCAGACGAAGACCGGCTGCACGCGCAGGGCCGCGCCCTTGGGCAACCCCTGGCCGGCGGGTGGGTTCGCCGGCGCGGCGGCTTCCGCCGCGGCGGCCAGGGCCAGCCCTCCCAGCGCCGCCGCGCCGCCGAGAAACTCCCGCCGCGACACCCCCGCGGCACTCTGGTGCGAATCGCCGCACGCGCATGGCGCGTTGGAGGCAGAACGAGGAATACCGGTCACGTGCTCCGACATGGTGGCTCCTTTCACGGCGTACGGGTTCTATTCCAGGGGGTCAGCGTTTCTCTTTCACCCGGATGAAACGATAGTCGAAATCGCCCTTCTCTTTCTGGAGCCCGATCCCCATCGCGGGCTGGTCGCCGATCGGCCAGCGTTGTTCGATCACGTGGCCGTTCAGTTTGACCACGGCGATGCCGTCGGTAATGTCGAACTCCAGGTCGTTCCACTGGCCGGCCGGCTTGGCGAAAGGGGCGTATCGCCGGGTGTCGGGGTACGAATTGGGGTAGTCGCGCACCTGGAATTGGGCCCCATGCAAGAACACCCCCGAGTCGGCCCCGTGCGACGCGCGGAATTGGAGCCGCACCACGCAGTGGCGGCTGTGGGTCTTCTCGGAGACGAGGTTCCCGCCGCGCGGGGTCTTTGCGGCGTCGAGGTGCAACGCGCCGTCGACGACGCTCCAGTTGCCGGCCTTGTCGATCCAACCCGAAAGGTCCTTTCCGTTGTCGAGCCGCACGAAGCCCGGCTCGAGCGCCAACTCGTCGGCGCCCAGCCAAAGCGCCGGCGCCAAGATCGCCAAAATGCCTGTCATCGGTCGTCCTTTCCTCCACGAAACTGCGGCTGTCGCCGGGCTGGGCAAGGGCCGTCAAACGATGCGCACTTCGCTTGGCAAGCGAGAGACCATCGCGCGGTTGGCGTTCAGGGCCAGCCCCGCGTCGAGGGTCAGGCCCGCGTTGGCTC
>JANLFZ010000161.1:6691-8050 GCA_024653385.1 Thermoguttaceae bacterium
CCTCGGTCACGGCCGCGCGCAGGTTGCGGACCTGCCGGCAGTCGCCGATGGCCACGGCGCGCAGGCCGGCGTCGAGCAAGGCGCGCACCAGGCCATCGTCGGGCTCGACCTTGGCCAGCACCACCGAATCGGCCGCCAGCGTCGTCTTCCGGAAGCGGTGGTCCAAGAGCGTCACGCTGCCTGGGCGAATCTCGGTGACGGTCGTATTGGGGATGACGGTCACCCGATGGGCGAACGGGGGGCCCTTGAGGCCCTCGCCGTTGCCCCCGGCGAACCGTTTGAGCATCACATCGCGGTGGCAAGGCTCCATCCAGGCGGCGAACTCGCGGTTCTCGGTGACGACGAACACCTCGCGGCCGTCGGCGGCGAGTTTCTCGGCAACGTCGGCGGCGCCGAAGTGGTCGCCCCAGACCACGACCCGCGGCCCGCACTCGACCGGCGCCGGTTTACCGGCGACGTAGTACTCGCACCGCTCCATGCGGCAGCGAAGCACATCGTGGAACGTGGTCACCGAGGGCAGGTCGATTCCGGGTACGTCGGGCCGGGCCATGCGGCTTCCCGTGGCCACGACCACGGCGTCGAACCCGCGGAGTTGCTCCACGCCGGGACTGGCGCCGTAGCAGATCTCGACTTCGAGCGTCTTCATTTGGCGGCGGAGCCAATCGGCGTACCAACGCATCTTGCTCTTGCCGGGGAGCATGCAGCAGGCGAGGATCGCCCCGCCCAGTTCGCCGGTGCGTTCGAAGACCGTCACCTGGTGTCCTCGGAGCCGGGCGATGCGGGCGGCCTCCATCCCGCCCGGCCCCCCGCCGACGATCGCCACCCGAAGCGGCTTCTCGGCCGGCGCGATCCGGAGGAACCGCTCATCGCCGATCGCCGGGTTGATCGCGCAGCGCATGTGGCGCTTGATCATCAGCGACTCTTGCCAGCACCCCACCAGGCACGAGATACACTTGCGGATTTCCTCGGGGCGCCGGGCAAAGGCCTTGTTGGCCCAGTGCGGGTCGGCGATCATCTGGCGCGACATTCCCACCAGGTCGGCCTTGCCCTCGGCCAGGATCCGCTCGCAGTACTCGGGGTCGCGCAGGGTGTGGCTGGTGATCACGGGGATCTTCACATGGCGTTTGACTTCCGCGGCCGCGTAGGTGTTCCAGCCCTGGGGATAGTACATGGTATCCATCACGGCGGCCGGGGCCTCGAAAATGCCGGCGCTGATGTCGACGAACGCCACGCCGCGGTCTTCGAAGAGCCGGGCGGCCTTGACCGTCTCGTCGAGTTCCCGGCCCCCTTCGACCCACTCGACGCCCGAGTAGCGAATGCCGATCGGGAAATCGCGTCCGCACTTGCGTTGGATGCGGG
>JANLFZ010000161.1:8060-12185 GCA_024653385.1 Thermoguttaceae bacterium
CTCCAAGGGAAACCGCATCCGCCCCAGGAAACTGCCGCCGAAGCGGTCGTGCCGCTTGTTGACGTAGGGGCTCATGAACTGGGCGATCAGATAGCCGTGAGCCGCGTGCAGCTCGACGCAATCGAAGCCCGCCTGCTGAACCCGCCACGCCGCCTCGGCGAATTTCTCGACGAGGTCGTAGATCTCCTCGACGGTCATCGCGCGGACCGATTTGCCCTTGGCCACGTCCTCGGCATACACCACCTCGTGGCCCGCGGAGCCCGGTATATCGACCACCTGGTCGCTGGCCGACACGAGGTTCTTGCGCGGCCACGCGGCCTGCCGGCCCGGGTGCTGGATCTGCACGGCGCAGCGGGCGCCGTGGCGGTGCATCGCCTCGGCCAGCTCGGCCAGCCCCGGAATCAGTGGGTCCTCGTCCACCGAGATGCACGTGACCGTGGGCCGGCCCGTGGCGCGGTCGGGCGTCGAAGCGCCCACGATGATCAAACCGCACCCCCCTTTGGCGACCTCCTCGTGATAGGCAATCACCCGGGCGTTGACCGAGCCATCGGCATTGGCCGAGCTGATGTCGGTCGGCACGTGGCAAACGCGGTTGGCAACCTCGACGCCACCGATGCGGATGGGACTGAACAGGTGGGGATAGTCGGGATGCATGGCGAGGCCTCCTCTTACGGGGCCTCATTCTCGACGACGGCGCGGGCCGCCGCAAGAGGCGCTGCCGACAAGAGCTTGCCCCACCGAGTTTTCGCCCAGCCGGCCCGCGCCTCAGGCGAGGACCGCGGTCTCCGCAACCCCGTCCCGACTGGCTGCTTTCCGCAGGCGAGTCCGAAGGTCGAGGGCCTTGCGGATCGTCTGGACGAGTTGAGCCGCCGAGCAGGTCTTCAGCAACACGAGTTGGGCTGAGCCGACTTGGCCGGGCGACTTGGCCCGATCTTCGCGGCTGGTCAGCTCCACGCGAACCGTCTCCGGGCAGTTCGCCTCGACCCAAGCCAGCAGCCTGTTGCCGGCAACGTCGCCAGCCCACTCGTCGGCCACGATCACGTCGACGTCGCTCGAAGCGAGGATCGAGACGGCCTCGTTGGCCGAGCGAGCCGCGTACAGCCGAAAGGGTTGTCGGCGCAGCGTCCCCGGGAGGTCGTAAACGATGGTCTCGTCCACATCGACCAGCAGCACAGTGGGTTTCTCGGGGGGCATCGCGAGTAGCTCCCAGCGCAGAATTGCGGCAATGACGAGATATCGGCCGAAAAGGTCTCAAGAAAAACGTAGTCCGCGCCGACGCGCCGTGCCGGGTGCGTCGCGGCGGACAACCGCCGAACCCGGGGCCGTCCTTGAGGATCGTAGCGGTCTACCCGCAAAGGACGTCTAGCATGACCGCAAAGTACCGATGCCTCGCCAACCGGATCAGAAGTCCTTTCGTCGCCCGATAAACGCCGAGGCGCCGCCAGGTCCCGCTGCTGGGGGGAATGCCTTCCACTACGGCGACTACACCGACGTGCGCCACCCGGTCGCCACGTCCATCGGCCTGCTGGGCCGCTTCCCGAAGCGGGCTCGACCCGATACACTGTAGCGGTTTTCTCACGCGATCTCGACGATGGGGACGGTCAGCCATGGAAAAACGCATTTTCAATTTCTCACCCGGCCCGGCGATGTTGCCTCTGCCTGCGTTGGAGCAGGCGCAGCGCGATCTGCTGGCCTTGCCCGGCACCGGTATTTCCATCCTCGAGATCAGCCACCGCTCGAAGGCATTCGCGGCGATCATCGAGCAGGCCGAAGCCAACCTGCGCACCTTGCTGGCGATCCCCGACGACTACCACGTCCTGTTTCTTCAGGGCGGCGCGCTACTGCAATTCGGCATGGTGCCGATGAACTTCTTGCGGGGCACGGGCAGGTCGGCCGACTACGTGGTCACCGGCTCGTGGGCCAAAAAGGCCATGGAAGAGGCGGCCACGCAAGGTCAGGTTCGGGCCGCGTGGGATGGCAAGGCCGGCAACTACAAGCAGATGCCCGACGCCGGCGATCTGCAACTCGATCGCAACGCGGCCTACGTGTACCTCTGCTCGAACGAGACGATCCAGGGGATCCAGTTCCGCAGCTATCCCGACACGGGGGACGTGCCGCTGGTCTGCGACGCCTCGTCGGATTTCCTTTGCCGGCCCGTGTCCGTCGGGCGCTTTGCGATCCTGTTCGCCTGTGCCCAGAAGAACGCGGGACCGGCCGGCGTGACCATCGTCATCATCCGCGACGATATGGTGCGGCGGGCGCCCAAGGACCTGCCCTCGATGGTCAATTACCGCGTGATGGCCGAAGGCAAGTCGCTGTTCAACACGCCGCCCGTGTTCGCCGTCTACATGGTCAAGCTGGTGACGGACTGGCTGTTGAACACGGTCGGTGGCCTGGAGAAGATGGAACAGATCAACCGGCGCAAGGCCCAGATGCTCTACGAAGCCATCGACGACTCGAACGGCTTCTACGCCGGGCACGCCGATCCGTTCAGCCGGTCGATCATGAACGTCACGTTCCGCTTGCCGAACGCCGCCCTGGAGGAACAATTCTTCAAGGAAGCCAAAGAGCACGGACTGGCCGAACTCAAGGGGCACCGCTCCGTGGGCGGGTGCCGCGCCTCGATCTACAACGCGATGCCGATCGAAGGCGTCCAGACCCTGCGCGATTTCATGGTGGACTTCTGCAAGAGGAACGCGAAGTGACATGAGAATCCTGGTCAGCGGGGCATCGGGTCTGGTCGGCTCCGCCCTGGTGCGACGATGGACCGCCGGCCCCGAGCCGTTGCACCAGGTCGCACGCCTGGTCCGCCGGCGTCAGCCCAGCGCCCCCTCCGAGGTCCCTTGGGATCCCGAGGCCGGGCAACTCGATCCCAAAGCGCTGGAGGGGTTCGATGCCATCGTCCATCTCGCCGGCGAGAACGTGGGCCAAGGACGCTGGACGCGCGAGAAAATGGCACGGATCCGCAACAGCCGCGTCCGGGGCACCGCGCTGTTGTGCGCTCAGGCGGCGCGCCTGTCGAACCCGCCCACGACGCTGATCTCGGCCTCGGCCGTCGGATTCTACGGCGACCGCAACGCCGCGATCCTCGACGAGTCGGCCGGGCCGGGCTCGGGTTTTCTCGCCGACGTGTGCCGCGAGTGGGAGTCGGCCACGCAACCGGCCGCGGCCGCCGGAATACGCGTCGTGCTCATGCGCATCGGCGTGGTCCTGGCACGCGAGGGAGGCGCGCTGGGGCCCATGCTGCGGCTCTTCCGACTGGGACTCGGTGGCAGGATCGGCTCGGGAAACCAGTACACAAGCTGGATCAGCCTCGAAGACCTCGTCGCGGCGGTCGAGTTCCTCTTGACGCACGGCTCGCTTTGCGGGCCGGTCAACGTCACCTCGCCCGAACCGGTCACGAACCGCCAGTTCACCCGGGCCTTGGCCCACGCGGTGCGCCGGCCCGCGATCCTCCATGTACCCTCGTTCGCCCTGCGCCTGGCCCTGGGCGCGATGGCCGACGAGATGTTGTTGGCCAGCATCCGCGCGGTCCCCAAAAAGCTGGTCGACGCCGGGTTCTCATTCCGCCACGCGCAACTCGACCAGGCGCTTCTGGCCGCGGTCGCGAGGTGACCGTGTCCATGGGCGCGATCGACTGCCTCTACAACCTGCTCATGGCCGCGGTCGATGCCACGGCGCTTCGCGCGCTGGGGCGCCGCGGGACAGGCCGAGCGTGGCTTCGGACCGTGCTCGTGGCCGGCGCCACGGCAATGGTCCTGGCGGGCATTCTCGGGGGCGTCGGCGGCAGCGCGTGGCGCGTCATGCGCCTGGCCTCGTATGGACTATTCGTCCATGGGGTGATCGTGCTGGCAGGAGCGGCGGCCCTCTTGGCGCGATCCCATCCCAGGACGGCCATCGCTTCCGGCTTCATGGCCGCGTGCCTCGCCGGCATCGCGGTGGACGGGTTCCTCATCGAACCGACCTGGCTCGAAGTCACCCGTTACCAGCTTGCAACCCCCAAGATCACCCGCCACATGCGGATCGTCGTCGTCGCGGATCTTCAAGCCGACGCGATCGGACCGTACGAGCGCAACGCGCTTCAGCGGGCCTTGGACGAACGGCCGGACTTGATCCTGCTGGCGG
>JANLFZ010000162.1:0-1734 GCA_024653385.1 Thermoguttaceae bacterium
CATCCAGATGACTGGTGTGGTTGGCAAAATACACCCTCTGGCAGGTGTCTGGCTGGCAGTCGAGCCAACGGATACTCGCGCCGCTGAGGAACCTGGCGAGCAAGGCCAGTATGGCTCCGGTGATCTTGACGTCCATTCCACGCCGCGCCGGATGTCGGGGTCAGTACCCCACCCCAAGTTGTCGTGCCGGGTGTTCTGTCTGCCTTCAATCCCGTGATTCCTCATGGTAGCCTCGAAAACGGGCCAAGCAAAGTGGAACCGCCTGGGCGATGGACCCTATCGCGTCTTTGGCGCATTCGGGCTAAACTGACGGCCGGGTTTTCGGCATGGCGATTACCTGTCCCCGCTGCGGCGCGGGGTTTGACGTGACGTTGTTCCAGTTCGGCCGCGGGATCCGGTGCGATTGCGGCGCGTGGGTCGATCTCAGGCGCGGACACGTCGCCGAGGTTCCTGCCAATCCAAGGGAGCGTGTTGCGATGGAAGAGCAAGAAATCGGCAAAGTCACCCATTACTTCGGCCGGATCGGCGTGGCCGCCATCGAACTGACCAAGGGTTCGTTGGCGGTCGGCGACACGATCCGCATCAAGGGCCACACCAGCGACTTCACCCAGACGATCGACTCCATGCAGATCGACGGCAAGGACGTTCCGCGTGCCGAGCCGGGCCAGTCGGTCGGCATCAAGGCCGCCCAACACGCGCGGCCTCATGATCTGGTCTACAAGGTAATCAATCCCTGACCACCTTCGGCTTTGCCATCGTTTTCGGAGACCGCGCCATGGCCCGTCCTTCCCGCCGCGAGTTCCTTGCCACCACCTCAGCCGGCGTCGCCGCGCTGGCCTTCACCGCGTCGAGCTACGCCCGTGTCGCCGGCGCCAACGACCGGCTGTCGATCGGCATCATCGGGTGTGGCGACCGGGGGCTGAATGCGCACATGCCGGGCGTTTACGCCCACGCCAAGAGCCAGAACCTCGAGATCACCGCGGTGTGCGACCCCTGGAGCGTGCGGCGCGAGATGGCCTCGGCCCAGGTGAAGGAGTGGTTTGGCCGGCCCGCGCGGATGTTCGTCTCGTACCGCGACCTGGTCGCCCTCGAGGACATCGACGCGGTGATGATCGCCTCGCCCGACCACTGGCACACGGCCCACCTCGAGGCCGCCGCCAAGGCCAAAAAGGACGTCTACTGCGAGAAGCCCCTGGCGATGGACCTCGAAAAGCTCAAATCGGCTTGCGACGCGGTGCGGGCCAATGGGGTCGTGTTCCAGGCCGGCACCCAGGTGCGGAGTCTGCCGACGAGCACGGGCTGCCGCGAGATTTTCCGGTCGGGCGCCCTGGGCAGGGTCAGCCGCGTCGAGCAGTGCCGCAACGGGGCCCAGCCCTACTGGTACCGCTACCTCAAGGAAGCCCACGCGAAGGACGTCGCTTGGAACGAGTTCCTCGGCGACGCGCCAGCCCGGCCTTTCCGAGCCGACGTGTTCACGGGCTGGTACGGCTACCGCGGGTTTTCGGACGGGCCGGTGCCGGGCTTCGCCAGCCACTTCATCGACCTGATGAACTACATCGTCGGCAGCAAGTTCCCCACGAGCGCGGTGTGCCTGGGCGGCACGTTCACTTGGAAGGACGATCACGGCTTCACCTGTCCGGACCATGTCCAGGCCCTGTGGACCTACCCCGAAGGCTTCCTCGTGAGCTACTCGACGAACTTCGGCAACAGCGGCGGCAACTGCTTCCGCATCTA
>JANLFZ010000162.1:1744-4181 GCA_024653385.1 Thermoguttaceae bacterium
GGCACGATCGACCTGACGAACTGGACGAAGCCGACGGTCTCGAACAGCGGGGCCATCAAGCCGGGCCGGTTGGGCAAGGAAACCCCGGTCCAAGCGATCGACGGGCCGGACCACTTCCTCGACTGGCTCCAGTGCATCCGCCTGCGCAAGGAGTGCCGCGCGCCGATCGACGCCGGCTACCAGCACGCGGTGGCGGTGATCCTGGCGATGCGGGCCTTCGACACCGGCCAGCGCCAGGTGTACGACGCGGCGAAGCGCGAGATTCGGGCGGGTTAAACCGCCGGAGTGTGCCAATGCCTGGCTGCGGCCGGCGAAGACCTCCCCTGGAGCCGATCTCGTCTTTCCGGCCGCGGGCAAACAGTGGCACGCTCCAATCGGAATTTGACGCAACTCACTGCACGCGAGTGAGTTCGCACCCCAGCACGCTGGCCAACCGATCGATCACGTCGGACCGCAGGGTCCGCTCGCCGGTCAGGAAGTCGTCCAAGAGGATCGGCGTGATTCCGGCGCGCGCGGCCAACTCACCCAACGACAGTTCGCTCGCGTGGATGGCCCGCCGCAACTCGCCGCTGAGCGTGCTCTCGTCGCGAGCGTCCTTACGCATCTGGTCGCGGGCTCGCAACTCAGGCAACTCCTGGGCGATCTGCTCGCGGTACTTCTTTAGTCGTTCCTTCTCGGATGCGGTGAGTTCGCGCATAACGCGTCTTGCTCGTCGCTCGTTCATTTCAATCCTCAGCGCGGTTCGGGGACTTCGTAAGCTGTCACCGGCAAGAGGGTCACCTCGTCCAACTCCTCGTATACGGCCATGATGTAGCGGCCGTCCACGGTGTAGCCCCACACGGTCGGCAGTCCGGAGGAACGACTCAGGCCCTTGCTCGACGGATTGCACACCACGTGCTCGAAATCGTCCTGGGAAAGCCCGCGTTCCTCGATGTGTTCGATGACTTCATCGTTCCAGTGGAACTCGTAGTAGGGCATCTCAGCGATCCCTTGCGCTTGGCTTCTTCCATTCTATGCCGCGAGACGGCTGGTGTTAAAGCCATCCTCGTGCCGTCGCCGCCTCGCAACCGTTGTGCCAAGTCACTTCCCAGGCTTGATCTTCGCCATCGCGATTTGCACGTTCGCGCGAAACGCCGTGACCGCAGCGTAACGCAACGGATTTCTAAGCCAAGGGGACGGCCTCCTTCGCCTCGGGCCCGATCGCGACCAGGGCCTTGGCCTCGGCGGGGCACTCGGAGGGACTCTCGCTCCTTTCGAGGGCCGAAAGCGGCGTAGGAATCGCCGACCTGACCTCATTCTCCGTCAATCGAGCCAGTTGCGTCGGAACGTCGCGCTGTGGGCAAGGGGCCAGGCAGCGAGAACGCATGCCGGGGCCACGCCTTGGAAGGTGGCGCCCGCGGCCGTCCCAAGGTAGTCCCTCGGAGGCCAAGGCGTCAAGCAGCTTGTCGGCACGAACCGGACCCTGCGAAGTCCGATTCGGTGGCGCCGGGTTTTCTCCGCCCGGCGGATGTGCAATACTCTTTGGTGCGTGCCAACAACCGAAACGACCGCCGCCATGGCCAACATAGCGAGGTGCAAACGATGAAGAAGACCACGATCAACCGCCGGACGTTCACCAAAGCCGGTGCTGCGGCCGCCATGGCCTGGACCCTCGGCCGGCCGGGCCGCGCGCTGGGGGCCAACGAACGAATCCGTTTGGGATTCATCGGCGTGGCCAACCGCGGAATGCAATTGCTCGACGCGTTCTTGGTCCACCAAGACGCCGAGGCGGCGGCCCTGTGCGACGTGTCGGGCTCGACGCTCGACCGGGCGGCGCAGCGCGTCGGCGGAAAACCGTTCACCTGCCGCGACTTCCGCAAGCTGCTCGATCGCAAGGACATCGATGCCGTGGTGATCGCCACCCCCGACCACTGGCATGCCCTTCAGACCGTCTTCGCGTGCCGCGCCGGCAAGGACGTGTACGTCGAAAAGCCCATGTCGATCACCATCCGCGAGGGACGCAAGATGGTCGAAGTTGCCCGGCAGACCGGGCGCGTGGTCCAGGTGGGCATTCACCGCCGCTCGTCGAAGGTCTACGCCCGGGCCGCCGAGATGATCCAGGCGAACAAGCTGGGCAAGGTGACCGTGTCGCGGTGCTATCACTTGAGCAACATGTATCCGTCGGGCATTGGCAAGGCCCCGCCTTCGGAGCCGCCGAAGGACCTCGATTGGGACCTTTGGCTGGGTCCGCGACCCGAGCGTCCGTTCCAGGCCACCATTGCCCCCTACAAGTTCCGCTGGTGGGACCTCTACTCGTCGCAAGTGGCCAACCAGGGCGTTCACTTCCTCGACGCCATCCGCTGGATGACCGGCGACCTGGCGCCGTCGTCGATCTGCGCCATGGGTGGGCGGTTCGCGGTCGACGACGACCGCACCATTCCCGACACGATGGAGGTTA
>JANLFZ010000162.1:4191-5798 GCA_024653385.1 Thermoguttaceae bacterium
CTCCTCTTGAAGGTACGCCGTGCCCCTCGGGCCGGCTGATCATCTTTGGACAGTACGAGGCTTGCGGCAACCCGGCCCTGGCCCAAAACGGCTGGGCCGAGCTGCGCGGCACGCTGGGCACGGCGTACCTTCAAGAGGAGTTGGTCAACATCATTCCCGAGCGCGGCGGCCAGTTCCAGGACCGCAAGCCGCGCATGGAGCCCATGCAGATCAAGCCTCCCGAACTGCCCAAGGGCGTGCGCGTGGCCAACCTCTCGGTGACGGCGCAGCACGCGCGCAACTTCCTCGACTGCATGCGCTCGCGCGCGACCCCCAATTGCGACGTCGAGATCGGCCACCGCTCGACCACGTTCAGCCTGCTGGCGAACATCTCGCTGGCCACCGGACTGCGCATCGAGTGGGACCCGCAACAGGAGAAGATCACCAACGCGAAGGAAGCGAACCACCTCTTGCACTACGAGTACCGCAAGCCTTGGAGCCTGGAAGGCTGACGGGCAGCCGTTGACGACGGTCACCTGGATCGAATACACCATGGCCGATCTCCAACACGCTCCGCCGCGTGGAACCCCCGGCGACCGTGCTTTGACCGCCCCGGCCGGGCTGCGCAAGGCCCTGCGAGGCATCGCCACGCAACCTCTCTACTGGCTCTTGGCGGCGCTACCGCTGGCAGTCGTTCTGGAAGGCTTGCACGCGGGCGGCATGTGGGTCTTCCTCGTCTCCGGCGCGGCGATCGTTCCCTTGGCCGGCCTGATGGGCCGGGCCACGGAGAACCTCGCCGAGACGCTCGGCCCCGGGATCGGGGGCCTGTTGAACGCCACGTTCGGCAACGCGGCCGAACTGATCATCGCCATCGTGGCGATTTCGAAAGGGCCCGAGATGTATCCGTGGGTCAAAGCCTCGATCACCGGCTCGATCATCGGCAACATCCTCTTGGTGCTCGGCCTTTCGACGTTCGTGGGCGGCGTGAAACACGCCACGCAGCGATTCAACCGCACCGCCGCCTCGATGGGGGCCACCCTGTTGGCCTTGGCGTCGATCGGCCTGATCATGCCGACCTTGTACTATTACATGTACCGGGCGGGCACGTCGCTGTCGGCCGACGAGGCGGCGACCGTCGAGTTCCTCAGCGAGGAGATCGCCGCCATTCTTGCGCTGATCTACGTGATCAGCCTCGTCTTCTCGTTGTGGACCCACCGGCACCTCTTTGCCGGCCCGGAGGACGAACTCCCGCGAAGCGGCGAGCACCACCAGCCCGAATGGAACCGCGCGACCTCGGTGACGATCCTCGTTGCGGCGACGGCGGGCGTGGCGTGGATGAGCGAGTTGCTGGTGGGCTCGGTCGAGCACGCTGCCGAGGCGATGGGGATGAACCAGGTATTCATCGGAGTCATCGTCGTGGCGGTCATCGGCAACGCCGCCGAGCATTCGACCGCGGTGCTCATGGCGATGAAGAACAAGATGGATCTGGCGGTTCATATTGCCGTGGGAAGCGGCATCCAGATCGCCCTGTTCGTTGCCCCGGCCCTGGTGTTTCTCAGCATGGCCTTCGGACACGCCCATCCGCTGGACCTGCACTTCACGCCCCTGGAGACGATCACGTTGGTCCT
>JANLFZ010000162.1:5808-12179 GCA_024653385.1 Thermoguttaceae bacterium
TCCTCTCGGTGCTCGTTTTGTCGATGGTCAGCCAGGACGGCGAAACCAACTGGATGGAAGGCGTGATGCTCTTGGGCGTGTACGTCGTGGTCGCCCTGGCGTTCTATCACCTGCCGGAGGCCGCTCTCCGCACGTAGTCCGAGGCCGCAACCAAGGAGACTGATGCCATGAGACGAAGCCACCTATGGTACGGATTGGCGATTTGGGTTCTTCCGCTCCTTCAGGCCGCCTTGCCGGCGGCGACGACCCTATACGTCGCGCCAGGCGGCAATGACCAGTGGTCGGGCCGGCTGGCCGCGGCGAACGCCGAGAAGACCGATGGTCCGCTGGCCACACCGCTGGGCGCGCGCGACGCGGTGCGCAAGCTGCGCGCCGCGGGCGAGAAGGGACCCGTCACGGTGCTTTTTCGCGGGGGAACGTACTGGATGGCCGCCCCGCTGGTGTTCGAGCCGCAGGACTCGGGCACGGCCGAAGGGCCCGTCGTCTATGCCGCTTTCGAGGGCGAACGGCCCGTGCTCAGTGGCGGACGGCAAATCAGCGGTTGGAAGGCCCAGTCCGACGGCCTCTGGATCGCGAAGATCCCCGAAGTCGCGGCCGGCACGTGGCACTTCCAACAGCTCTGGGTCAACGGCCAGCGGCGCGCGCGGGCTCGTACACCCAACGAGGGGTACTTCCGCATGGTCAAGAAGGCGCCGCCGGCCAAGGACGCCTCGGGCAAGCCCGTCCCGCGCGACCAGACGGCCTTCGTCTTCCAGCCGGGCGACATCAAGAAGTGGCCCGACTTCCGAGAGGCCAACGTCGTGGTCTTCCACTCCTGGGAGACCTCGCGGTTGCGCGTGGCCGATGTCGATGAGTCGGAGCGCCTGGTGACGTTCACCGGCCGGTCGCACTGGCCGTTCGAGAACTGGGAACCCCGGCAGCGCTACTACATCGAGAACGTGCGCGAGGCCCTCGACGCCCCGGGCGAATGGCACCTCGACCGCGCCGGCGGCGTGCTCTCGTACCGGCCGCTTCCCGGCGAGGACATGACCAAGGCCGAGGTGATCGCCCCGCGTCTGGATCGCCTGGTCGAGTTCCGCGGGAACCCCGACGCGAAGCAGTTCATCGACCACGTCACGCTGCGGGGTCTTGTGTTCTGCCATGAGGATTGGGTGCTCGAGCCCCAGGGGCATAGCGATCCCCAGGCGGTGGTCACGGCCCCGGCCGCGGTGACGGCCGACGGCGCCCGGCACTGCACGATCGAGAAGTGCGAGATCGCCCACGTGGGCGACTATGGGTTGTGGCTCCGCCGCGGGTGCAAGGATTGCCGCCTGGTCCAGAACCGAATTCACGACCTGGGCGTCGGCGCGGTGCGGATCGGCGAGGCCGCGATGCCCCGCACCGACGAGGCCGAGTCGAGCCGCAACCTGGTCGACAACAACCACCTCTTCGACGGCGGCCACGTCTATCCGGCCGGCGTGGGCGTCTGGGTCGCCCAGAGCAGCCACAACACGATCTCGCACAACGAAATCCACGACTTCTTCTATTCCGGCATGTCGATCGGCTGGAACTGGGACGACGCGCCCAACCGCTGCCATCACAACACGATCGGCGAGAACCACGTCCACCACGTGATGAAGGGAATGCTCAGCGACGGCGGGGCGATCTATACCCTGGGCGTCTCCACCGGCAGCGTCATTCGCAACAACGTGTTCCACGACGTGTGGTCGTACGGCAATCCGCCGTTCGGCTGGGGCATTTACCTCGATGCGACCACGGGCGGTTACCTCGTCGAGAACAACGTGGTCTACAACATCCACAGCGGGTGTCTGATGTACTCCAACGGCGGCCACGACCATGTGATTCGCAACAACATCTTCGCCTTGCCCGCCAATCACATGCTCTGGCCCTTCTGGGAAAAACGGCCCAACACCTTCCAGCGGAACATCCTGTACATGACCCAGGGTACGCTCTTCGTGCCCTTTACCGAGCGCACGCTCAACGAGCGATTGGCCGCGAAGGAATCGCTCGGTACTTGGGACGAGAACCTCTATTGGCACACGGGCGATCGGGAGGCTCTCAAGTTCTTCAAGCGTTCGTTCGCCGAGTGGCAAGCCCTGGGGCTCGACCGGCGCTCGAAGATCGCCGATCCCATGTTCGAAAACGCCGAGGAGTACGATTTCCGCCTCCGGCCGGGCTCGCCGGCCTTGGCGCTGGGGTTTCAGCCGATCGACACGTCGCGCGTCGGGCTGTACGGCGATCCGGCGTGGGTCGAGGAGGGCCGTCGGGTGAAGCACCCGAAGACGGTCCTCCCCGCGCCGCCTCCGCCGCCGGCGCCGCAAGAGATTTCCGACGACTTCGAAAAGACCGAGCCGGGGAGCCCCCCCGAACACGCCGTGGTCAGTGGGGAGGACCGCGGGGCGTCGATCCGCGCAACCGCCGAAGAGGCCGCGTCGGGCAAGCGGTGCGTCAAGGTGGTCGACGCCAAGGGGTTGGAGCCCTCGTGGCAGCCGCACTTCTTCTATCAGCCGCACCTGACGGAAGGGGCGGTGCATCAGGCGTTCGACGTGAAGCTGATGCCCGGCGCCCTCTTCTTCACCGAATGGCGCGACGAGACGCCCTATCCCGACTGCATCGGGCCGAGCGTGACGTTCGATGCCTCGGGCCGTATCATGGCCGGGGGCAAGCTCGTGGCGACGGTGCCGGCGGCGGGGTGGATCCACGTCGAAATCGAGGCCCGGCTCGGCAAGGACGCCCCACGGCGGTACACCCTCTCGATTACACCGGCCGGGGGGCCACGCCAGACCTTCGAGCTGCCGATCGCGGGAAAGGCGTTCCGCGAACTCCACTGGATCGGCTTCGTCAGCACGGCGTCGGCCGATACGGCGTTCTATCTCGACAACATCGAGGTGAAGCGCGCAAGCCGCTGAGGCGGGGTGCACATCGCCGAGCGGCCCTCACTCGCCGATGGCGTCGGCCGGGTTGGCGATGACGTCTTCAATCCGGATCGCCTTGTGCCCCTTGTAGGCGCCGGGGCTGGCGCGGAACTTGGGGATGTTCCCCACGAGGACCAACAGCGGGCTGTGGATGTCCTTTTCGGTGGTGATGATGTCGCCGACGCGCAGCCCGATCAACTCGCCGGTCGTGATCCGCGTGCCGGCCAGGCGGACGGTCAGCGGCACGAGCGATCCTCGGAGGTTCTGGCTGATTTGCTGCACGCTCTCGGTGGTCGCGGAGCGGCGGCTGTAGGCGATCCAACTGTTCGACGAGAGTTTGCCGCCGATGCGCTCGATCGCGTTGTAGGGAATGCAGAGGTTGACCATGCCGCGGACCTCGCCGAGGGCCACCTCGAAACTGACCACCACGACCACCTCGTTGGGAGGCACGATCTGGGCCAGTTGCGGGTTGCTCTCGACGCGGACCACGCCCAGCTTCAGTTCGAGCACGTTCTGCCAGGCCCGCTTCAACTCCTCGAGAAACAGATTCGTGATCCGTGCCACGATGCGCAGCTCGATCTCGGTCAGCGGACGCCGGGCCAACAGGGTCCCCTCGCGCCCGCCGCCCAAGAGGCGGTCGATGATCGGGTAGAGGATCGACGGGTTGATGTCGAGAATCAGGTGCCCTTCGAGCGGCTCGGCCTTCAACAGGTTGAAGCACGTGGGGTTTTCGAGACTGAAGACGAACTCGCTGTAGGTGAGCTGATCGACGCTGGTGAGCTTCACCTCGACCATGCTCCGAAGCATTGCCGACAGGCCCGCCGCGAAGTTCCGGCCGAATCCTTCGTGAAGGGTCTGAAGCGCCCGCATCTGCTCCTTGCCCACCCGCTCCGGACGCTTGAAGTCGTAGGGCGTGATTTTTTCGCGGGGCTTCGCCGGCCCGGCGCTGCCGGATGGACTGCCCGCCGACTCCGAAGCGGTCGCCGCCGCCGTGCCGGCCTCGGCCGCAGCGCTGGAGGCCATGGCGCTGAGCAGGCTCTCGACTTCCGCCTGGCTGAGCACGTCGCCACTCATGGAAACGTCCCTGTCTCCCTGCAATCCCGCGTGCGTTGGCCGGGGGGCCGGCATGGCCTTCCAGCCAACCTCAGGCCGTCACTGGCGCAAATGTCCTTCCCCGTAAACCACGTACTTGTAGCTCGTCAGCTCGTTGAGACCGCAAGGGCCGCGCGCGTGGAACTTGTCGGTGCTGATACCGATCTCGGCCCCCAGGCCGAATACCCCTCCGTCGTTGAGTCGTGTGCTCGCATTGACAATGACCGCCGAACTGTCGACGCGGGCGGTGAACTCGCGGGCTGCCCGCAGGTCCCCCGTGACGATCGAGTCGGTGTGCTGCGAGCCATACCGATTGATATGCCGGATCGCCTCGTCGAGGCTGTCGACTACCTTCACCGAGATCACCGGTCCAAGGTATTCGGCCGACCAGTCCGCCTCGGTGGCGGGCTTGGCGCCATGCACGAGGGCACAGGTCCGCTCGTCACCCCGAATCTCAACGCCCCGATCGAGAAGCGCCTTGGCAATCCGGGGAAGAAGCGACGCTGCCACGGCGCTATGGACCACCAGCGACTCGGCCGCGTTGCAGACCCCCATGCGTTGGCACTTCGCGTTGATGACGATCTGCTCGGCCATGTCGGGGTCGGCTGCCTTGTCGAGGTAGACGTGGCAGTTGCCCGTGTAGTGCTTGATGACCGGCATGCGCGCTTCCTCGCTGACACGCCGGATAAGTCCCTCGCCCCCCCGCGGAATCGTCACGTTGATGTACTCGGGCATGCGAAGAAAGTGGCTAATGGCCGCGCGGTCGGGCGTGGCGACCAGTTGCACCGCGTCGCCGGGCAATCCCGCATCGGCCGCCGCCTCGGTCAGGATCTCCACGATCGCCGTGTTCGAGTGGACCGCCTCCTTGCCCCCGCGCAGGATCACGGCATTGCCGCTCTTGATGCACAAGGCCGCGGCGTCGGCCGTCACGTTCGGCCGCGACTCGTAAATGAAAAAGATCACGCCCAACGGCACCCGCACCCGGTGAACCACCAAGCCACTCGGCCGCACCGACGACCACGTGACCTCGCCAATCGGATCGGGCAGCATCGCCACCTCCTCAAGCGCATGGGCGATGGCGTCGATCCGCTCGGGCGTCAACTTCAAGCGATCCACCTCGGCGGGGGTAAGACCATACCCTGGAGCGGCTGCCAAGTCGAGATGATTTGCCTCGGCCAGGGCTACGGAACGCTCGACCAACAGCTTGGCGCTCGTGCGAAGCCACTGGTTCTTTTGCGCCCCGGTTACCTGCGCAAGCTCTTCGGACGCGGCCTTGGCACGCCGAGCTACGTCGAGACAATACTCGTGGAGGTCGTTGCCGTTGTCGGCCGACATGAAGCAACCTTCGAAATATCAACTGCTTGCGAGCAAACCGACAACCTGGGTTGCCGCACGGTCTCAACGTGGGAAGTATCGCCAAGCACGGCTGGGAAGTCAACGGAAGATCGGCCAATACCAACCCGAAGCGCCAGCGAGGGGGAGTTCACTGGCAGCGCGGCCAATGGGACCCTCGCTGGAGTTGGCGATCGTACACTCGCTAGGGGCCCTCGCTGGCGCGTCGGGTTGGTGTCGACGAGCCCTCGCTGGCGCGTCGGGTTAGTGTGCTTCGAGGCCACCGGTCGCCTCGAACAGGGCGAGCGCCTGCCGCACGCAGGCGACGTCATGGACGCGGAGTATTTGAACGCCCTGCCGGGCGAGGGCCAGCGCTACCCCGATGGTTCCCGCGAGGGGATCGGCTTGTTCCTGGCCGAGCACGCGGCCGATAAAGCGCTTGCGCGAATGACCCACGAGGATGGGGCACCCGAGGTCGTGGAACCGCCAGGCGTTGCGCAGTAGGTCCACGTTATGTTCGGTGGTCTTGCCGAAACCGATCCCCGGGTCCAGGGCGATCCGCCCTTGCGCAATGCCCGCGCCAACCAGGGCCTCGCGCCGCTGACGCAAATAGCCGGCCACCTCTTCCACGACGTCCCCATAGATCGGCTGGTCTTGCATGGTTTGGGGTGTACCTTGCATGTGCATCGCGCAAAGGCCCGCCCCGCTTTCGGCCGCAACGGCCACCATGGCTGGGTCGGCGGTCAGGGCCGTCACATCGTTGATGATCTCGGCCCCGGCGGCCAGCGCTTCGCGCGCGACCACGGCCTTGGAGGTGTCGATCGAAATGGGCACCTGGGTGCGCTCGGCCAAAGCGGCCAGCACCGGCATGACGCGGCGCAGTTCCTCCCCAGCCGGCACCGGGCTTGCATAGGGCCGTGTGCTCTCGCCCCCAATGTCGAGCAGGTCCGCTCCTTCGGCCACGAGCCGCAGCCCGTGTTCAACCGCCGCCTCGGGATCAGCGAAGCGTCCCCCGTCGGAGAAGCTGTCGGG
>JANLFZ010000163.1 GCA_024653385.1 Thermoguttaceae bacterium
TTCGGGATCGGCCTCGTCCTCGTCCTCGGCCGGCAACACCGGCTCGAGCGCCATCCCACAGATCGGACAAACGCCGGGCCCTGCCTGCCGCACCTCGGGATCCATCGGGCAGGTGTAGACCACTTCCCTGCGGCCGGAGTTGGAGGCCGTCTCGGAGGCCGAGGACGGGGGTATATGGGACAACCCGATCGTCGGCAACTCGCCTAGCGGCGGCGCTTTCGCAGACGCACCGAGGTACTGTTGCGGATTGGCCTGGAACTTCTCGAGGCACCTCCGGCAGCAGAAGGCGTACGTTGTGCCTTGATACTCGACGCGGTGTGGACCGGCAGGATCCACCACCATTCCGCACACGGGATCGCGGCCAATAGAGACCGGCATCGTCGGCAAATCCATGGGGGAGCCTCCGGAGGGATTATTCGCCCCACGTCGCCGGCGGTCAATCGAGCCACTCGTCGCGGTGCGCGGCCACGAAGGCGTCGTCGTTCAGCGCCGGGTAGGTGCGGTAGACGCGGTCGATTTCCTCACGCTGGCCGGGGCTGAGCGTCTCGTTCGGATCGAGGCACCAGATGCCCTCGAAAAGCCCTTGGCGGCGAAGGACCTCGTGCAGGCCGGCGATGCAGCCGGCAAAGCCGTTCGCCACGTCGAAGAAGGCCGCGTTGGCGTCGGTCACCGCGGCGGCTTGCCCGAGCAACTCGTCCGAGACGCAACCCGCGGCCACGGCCCGGTGGCATTGCTCCAGCAACTCGACGGCTCCGCGGGTCCACACGGCCCAGTGTCCCAACAGTCCGCCGACGATGCGCCGCTCGACCGCGCGCCCGTCGAGGCGGAAGCGATAGGGGGTCACCAGGTCCAAGACGATGTTGTCGTCGTTGCCGGTGTAGAGGGCGATGTCGTCGCGGCCCGACTCGGCCACGGCCCGCACCACGTCGAGCGTCTGGTAACGGTGGAACGGAGCGATCTTGATCGCCACGACCGACTCGACCTCGGCGAACCGCCGCCAGAAGGAGAACGGAAGGACACGCCCGCCCACGGCCGGCTGAAGATAAAAGCCCACCAAGGGAATCACCTCGCCCACGGCGCGGCAATGGGCCAAGAGGGTGTCGTCGTCGGCCTCGCGCAGCGCGGCCAGGCTCAAGAGGCCCGCGTGGTAGCCGAGGTCGCGCGCCAGCGCCGCCTCGGCCGCGGCCTGTTCGGTCCGGCCGCAGACGCCCGCGATGCGCACCAAGGGCTCGCCGCGCCGGGCGTCGAGGCGGTCGAACTCGTCGCGGCCGAGTTCCAACAGCGGCCGGAACAATCCGACTTTGGGGTCGCGGATGGCGAATTGCGTCGTATGGACGCCCACGGCGATGCCGCCTGCCCCGGCCGCGGAGTAGTAGCGCCACAAGGCACGCTGGCGGCGCTCGTCGAGTCGCCGCCGGGCATCGAGGGCCAAGGGACTCGCGGGAATCACCAGGCCGCCCAGGAGTAACTGGTGAAGTCTCGGATGCAGCCTAGGCATGGCAGTCTCCAAGCCGAACTCACCGAAGGACGCAACTCCGTTTAGAACCTCCCATCGCGGGCCTGGAACTTCGTCGGCTTGCCGTGCGTGACGCCCCCGCGCAGAAGCCAGTCGGCGATCCAACGCATCATCTGGTCCGGCGTCACGGTGGGCCGGCCGAGCAGCTCGTAGCCTAGCCGGCCGTTGCTCAAGAGGGCATCCGGGGCCTCGGACCCCGTGATCCGCACCGGCTTGCCGAACAGGCGTCCGAACTCCGCGGCGACATGGCGCACGTGCAGTTCCTCCGGCCCGGCCAGGTTGATCGCTCGGGGCGGCACGGCGGCATGCTCGATCGCCCGCAGCGTCATCGCGTTCGAGTCGCCCTGCCAGATGGCGTTGAAATAGCCCATCGTCACGTCCACCGGCTGCTCGGCGAGCACCTGCTGGGCGATGTCGACGAGGATGCCGTAGCGCGGCTCTTGGGCGTAGTTCAGTCGCAAGAGGACGACGGGCATGTTGAACTTGCGGCTGAAGTAGGCCAGGATCCGCTCGCGCCCCAGGCAGCTTGCGCCGTACTCGCCGACCGGGGCCAAGGGGTCGCTCTCGACCGATCCACCGCGGCCAGCCGGGACGAGCGGATACACGTTGCCCGTCGAGTACGAGACAAGCCGGCTCTTGGGGAAGCGTTCGCAGACCATCCCCGGCAGGTACGTATTCATGGCCCAGGTCATGTCCTCCTGGCCGGTCGTGCCGAACTTCATCGCTGCGAGGTAGTAGAGGTTTGGGACCTCGGGCAGGCGGGCCAGGGCGTCGCGATCGAGCAGGTCGCAGGCGATGGTCTCGATGCCCCACGATTCCAGACGCTGGCGCAGGGCCCGGTCCGAAAACCGGGCGACGCCGTAGACCCGACGCCGCGCGCCGGCTTCGTCGCTGGCCCGGCGGGCCATGCGAGCCAATGTCGGCCCGATCTTGCCGCCGACGCCCAAAAACATCAAGTCGCCCTCGACGCGCCGCATCGTCTCGACGACCTCCGGCGTCGGCCGGCTCAAGAGGTCCTCCAATTGTTCGACATCGGCGATGCTCGTCATCGGCGGATCTCCCAGGCGACTTCAAAGCGATCCCACGGCCAGAAGCGTGTTCTTGGCCGGCAGGCTGAACGGATTCGAGTAGTGGTGGACCTCGGCGACCTGCTTGCCGCCCTCGACGATCGGCGTGGGTTGCTCGACGATGAAATCGGCGAAGTCCGGTGCATTGAATGCGACGAACGCCAGGCGCAGACACTCGATCTGCGGATCGCAAGGGGTGGAGAGGTCGGGAAACGCGATCGGCCCCGTGTCGACCTGATAGAGCTTCTTTTCGAGGCTGATGTTCATCGTCTTCACGGGGTATTCGATCACGGCCCGGATGCCCTCGTGGCCGGCGATCTCGGTCCGGGCGACCAACGGCAGCCCGCAAGCCGTGGCGTCGCGGATCTTCTCCCATGTGTCGAGCACCGTGACCTGGCCGGCCTCGACCAGCTTGAGGTTCGGCGGGCCCCACAGGTCTTCGACCTTCCGGAGTTGCCGATACGACGGACTGGCCGCCGCCCGGCGACGGAAGACGAGCCAGTGCCCCTCGCCCAATACCGGCAGAAAGTCGTAGTTCTCTTTCTGGAAGAGATCCTTGGGGGCGAAGGTGTTCTCGCTCTTGCACGAAGCGCAGGGATAGTAGTCGGCGGCCCGGCCCGTGCGCGGATCGACGATCGTGGTGCGGCTCTCGATGACGAACCGCACCGCGTTGAACGAAGCGGTGCCGCAGATGAACGACCGCCCGTAGTCGAGACAGCGTGGCGGCGTCTTCGCGTCCGCTGAGGGCGCACCGGCAGCGGCACGACGGGCCGAAAGCGCCCCGCACGATGCGGCAACCAGGCCCTGCACAAGCCTACGTCGGTTGAGAAGCATTGGGGAATCCTCTTTGTCCGACGGCATGGAGCGTTCGCGGATTAGCTCGACGGCACTTGCCAATCCTCGATTGCCAACCCGGAAACGCGACCAAACTCCAGGGTATTATGCGTGACCAGCACCAGTCCGTTTGAGACTGCGATCGCGGCGATTTGCAGGTCGTTGGGACCGATGAGAGCGCCGCGGCCCGCTAAGTTCGCGCGGAGCTTCCCGTAGACATGACTTGCCGCATCATCGAAAGGGAGGCTCGGGATTGCGGAGAAAAACGAGGACAAGAGTGCCAAGTTGGCAGAAACGTACGCGCTTCGGTAGGCGCCGTAGAACAGCTCAGCCTTGACAACGGAACAAAGTCGCAACTCGTCCGGCACCGTGTTTCGAATCCGCTCGATAATCGCGGCATTCCGTCCGCGAAGGTACTCGATACACGTGTTCGTGTCGAGCAGGTATGGCATCACAGATCCTCGCGCACCTCATATTCGCCCTGCGGCCCGCGAACTAACTCGCCCTGCCATGCCCCCGCGGTCTGCTCGATGAAACCCGGCGGCCAGCCGGAAGATGCAGGGACGACCACCGACGGTTCCGGCTTCGGTTGAAGCACGACGACCACCTCGTAGTCTGCGTTGACAAGGCCGACGGGAATCTCCAGACGGAGCACGCCGTCTTCCCCAGCCCGTGAGTTCACTTGGATTACTTTGGCCATGAGTCTGTCTGGTAGTTCTTGCCTGTGCCGACGAGACTGCCCTTGGGCCCTTAGGGCGGATTCACACCGTCATCCCAATTTTACGTCCCTTGCCGCACGGCGCACAGGTGGGCCCCGGTCTGGCCGCGTTCCGATTCCGCGGCGGCTCTTGCGGTCGGCCTCGCCGGAAGATAAGACACAGGGGTTTCCAGGACTTCCCCCGCCTCTTGCGCACCAAGGTACAACCATGAGGAATCCTCGACCCAGCCCCTTGCTTACGAAATCGGTCTCTCGTCGACAGTTTCTCGGCGCGGCCGCGGCCGTCGCGGCGGGGTATGCCATGGCGCCGGCCGTCGAGTGTGCCGAGCCCGGGCGGAGCAAAGTCGTTGTCGGCGCCCATCCCTGGGTCTACGCGGCCACGCAGCCCGGCTACGACATCACCCCGATCCTGCCGCAGATCTTCGCCGACATGGCGTACGCGGGCATGGAGGGGATCGAGCTGATGCACACGGCGCTGAGGCCTGCCGACGCGGTCGAGCGGATCGGCGAGCTGGCCGAGAAACACCGGCTGCCGGTAATCGGCACGTCGTTCGGCGGCGCAATGTGGGACCGCAAGCAACACGCCGCCGTGATGGACGATGCCGAATTGGTCATTACGCGACTGGCCAAACTCGGCGGCACGACGCTGGGCACCTCGGTCGGTCAGGCCCCCAAGAAGAAAACGCCCGAGCAGCTCGACGCCCAGGCCGAGGTGCTGCGCAAGATCATCGCGCTGGGCCGGAAGCACGGCGTGACGCTCAATCTCCACAACCACACGTATGAAGTGGTCGATGGCATGCACGACCTCAAGGGCACGCTCGCGAGGATTCCCGACGCCAAACTCGGCCCGGACCTCAACTGGCTGGTCCGCGGCGGGGTCGATCCGGTGGCCTTCCTCCGGCAGTACGGCAATCAGGTGGTGTTCCTGCATCTGCGCGACCAGCACGCCGACGGCAAGTGGTCCGAGGCGCTGGGCGAGGGGACGATGGACTATGCGGCCATTGCCGCCGCCCTCAAGGAGATTCCGTTCCGAGGCCACGCGGTGATCGAACTGGCCCACGAGCGGGATTTCAAGCCGACCCGGCCGCTGCGGGAAAGTCTCAAGAAGAGCCGCCAGTTCGTGCGAAAGGTGTTGGGGTACTGACCCGTTTTCGCCGGCTTCGCCGCGACAATTGGGGTAGTCCCCGTCAGCAGTCACGATCCTCCGGACCCGAAAGGGTAAAGCGAGCATGTGCCCATCGGCCTCGAAGGCCCTGTTTCCCTTGCCGCTGAATCTGTTCGAGCGGTACATGCTCTTGGACGATCGGCCCGATTACCCCATGACCTTTGCCTTGCAGGCTCGGTTGGCGGGCCAAGTGCGCCGAGCGGCCTTCGAGGCTGCCCTGGAGGAGACTGTTGAACGCCATCCCCTGCTTCATGCCGTGGTGGATACCGGCGCAAAGGGGGGGGCCGTTTGGGTCGATGCGGGTTCGGTCGGTCCGGCCCTTACCTGGCAAGGCGGCAACACGCCGATCGACAGCACCGCGGCCACGCGCATCGATCTGAGGCGTGAGCCGGGTTTGCGCGTGTGGGTTCGACAAGACGCGGACTCGACCGAGGTGGTTCTGTCCGTGCACCATGCCTGTTGCGACGGGATCGGTTTGCTTCAGGTGTTAGGCGACCTGCTGGCAAGCTACGGGTTGCGCACCGCGACGGGCGACGCCAAGCCTGTTCTAGCCCCCCTCGATGTCGGGCAACTGCTTGCGCGGGGCCGTTTCACGGTCGAAATTCCCGAGGGCATAAGCCGGACCCGCATCCTGTGGGATACCCTGAAGGAGGCAGCCAAGTGGATTGGGCGTCCCCCCACGCCACTGGGGCTCTCCCGCAGCGAGAAGGCCAACGAACCGACGCCCCCGCTAAGCTATCCAGGAATCCTTTTTCATACGTTCAGCGAGGCGGAGACGCGCCGGATGCGCGCCGCTGCCCGCAAACGCAACGCGACCCTGAACGACTTGCTGCTTCGCGACTTGTTCGTGACCTGTTCCGAGTGGAACCAGACTGAGCATCCGAGCCGGCCGGGCCGCTGGCTGCGGATCAACATGCCGCAAAACCTCCGCGAGCGGCAACACGATCGAATGCCCGCGGCCAACGCGATGAGTCAGGCTTTTCTTACCCGCCGGGCGGCCGATTGCACGGATCCCAAGGCGCTGCTCGAAGGCCTGCGCCGCGAGACGGAAGCGATTCGACGTTGGCGTCTGGGGCTTTATTTTCTCGGGGGCTTGTCGATTGCCGAGCGAATACCGGGGGCGCTCCGTCTGGGCATGGCCCTCCTGGGACGACGGTGCCATGCAACCACGGTCTTGACGAACATCGGTGAGTTCACACGACGCTTCACGGCTCGACTGCCGCGCCGCGGCGGACGCATTGTTGCGGGCGATCTCATCCTCGAACGACTTGTCGGGATGCCGCCACTGCGCCCGAAGACGTATGCCGGCTTTGGTGCGGGAACCTACGCGGGCGAGCTGACTGTCACGGTTCGAGGCGACTTCCATCGATTCCGCGCAGATCGTTTGGAGCGATTGCTCCGGCTGTACGTGGCTCGTTTATCTGCCAACATCGGCGTAGCCGATAGAGGTGGCTAGGACGGGACGAACGCGTTGTTTGGGCAAATTGGACAGGCGCGGCCTTTCCCCTACAAGTCGCCCGACCTTCCCAGACGAAGCTACAAGACGGGTCGCAACACATGGTCGATCCGCCAGGATCGTCGCGACCGACCCCGTCTTGGATGCCGGGTCATGCTGCCGACGTGCAACGCGCGGACGAATCGCAGGCAACCCGAATCCACTACTTTAGGGGGACTATTGCCCATACCGACGCCCTTGACTACCTTCGCAACATTGCCTAGGTATGAAGGTCAGGCATCGGCCTCTGATACCACCCATTAGGACTGTACGCCATCGCCCGAGTCTGAAATGCCCTACCATTTGTTGACCGGAGCCACGGGACTGCTGGGATCGTACTTGCTTCGCGAGTTTGCGCGTGCGGAGCGGCCTGTGGCGGTCGTGGTTCGCTCGGCGCACCGCGAATCGGCTCGGCAGCGCGTCGAGAACATCATGGTCCGGTGGGAGAAAGAGTTGGGCTACCTGCTGCCGCGTCCTGTCGTGTTCGAAGGGGACATCTGCAAGCCCAACCTGGGGCTGGATTCCGACGCGATTCACTGGCTTTCGCAAAACTGCGAGTCCGTCGTCCACAGCGCGGCTAGTCTGACGTTTCAGCCCGACCCGCGACGCGGCGAGCCGGAGCGGACCAACGTCGAAGGCACGCGGAACGTGCTGGAGTTCTGTCGCACCACGGGTTTGCGGAAGTTCCATTACGTGTCCACGGCCTTCATCTGTGGGCTGCGCACGGGCCGGGTCCTCGAAACGGAGGTCGATCTGGGCCAACAATACGGCAACGTCTACGAGAAGAGCAAGATCACTGCCGAGAAGATGGTGCGGGCGGCCGAGGGGATCGATCCTCCGACGATCTATCGCCCGGCGACCATCGTGGGCGACTCGCGCACCGGGTACACCACGACCTACCACGGCATTTATGCCCCCTTGAAGCTGGCTGCCGCGGTGGCCGACAAGGTCGATCTGAACCTCAAGTGGGGCGAGTCGCTGATGCGGCTCTTGGGTCTTTCGGGCCAGGAGCGGAAGAACCTCGTGCCGGTCGACTGGGTGGCCTCGGTCATTGCGTATCTTCACGCCCACCCGGAACACCACGGCAAGACGTACCACTTGGCGCCCCGCACCCCGGTGCGCGTGGGCGTGATGACCGACGTGATGCAGGAGACGCTCCGCGAGGCGATCGAGAAGCCTGGGCGTCGCCGTGTCGAGGTTCCGCCCGACCAGCCGCAGATCAATACCGACGACTTCGCGCTGTTCTTCCGGGCCCAGATGGAGGTGTACAAATCGCACTGGCGCGACGATCCCGAGTTCGATTTGACGAACACGTTGTCGGCGGCGGGCCATATGCCGCCGCCCGAGGTCGACCGCGCGATGTTGCGCCGCATCTGCACGTTCGCCCTGGAGGCCAACTTCGGCTGGCCGAAGCCCTCGCCCGTTTTGCCCGAGTTCGATGTTCACGAGCATCTCCGCCCGCTGATCCAAGGCGGATCGCGACCTCCGCGTCGCAATGGCGCCGAGGGCGGGGTGGGACTTCAGGTCAACGGACCGGGCGGAGGACAGTGGGAGCTATTTCTCGATGGCTCACACGTGGTGCGCGCCCGGCAGGGCATCGGCGCTGGTTGCGCGACACGCCTTTACTTGAACTCGAAGACGTTCCAACGTCTTGTGGACCGTCGCACGACGGCGAGTCGGGCGGTCAGTGCGGGTCAGGTGTTGATGGAAGGCCGTGCGGCGGGTGACCGCCGGTTGGAGGCCGTGCTGCAATCCCTGGCGACGGAGGTGCGGCCATGACCTCGTCGGCCTTGACCACCCCCGTTGCCGTCATTGGCATGGCCTGCCGGCTTCCCGGCGCCGACAACCTCGACGAGTTCTGGGAGTTGGTGGTCGCCGGGCGCAAGGCTTTTGGTCCCGCCCCGGCCGACCGCTTCGACCGCGAACTGTACTTCGATCCGCGCAAGGGAGTGCTGGGCAAGTCGTACACCGAGTTGGGCGGCGTGGTGTCGTACGGTCCCATCGACCGTCGGCTTTGCCCGATTCCCGAGGACGCGATAGGCCGCTACGACATCGCTCACCTGACCCTGTGCGAGGTGGCCGCCGCGGCGTGCCGTCATGCCGGGATGGACCCGCGGGCGATCCCGCACCGCAACACCGGGGTCTACGTGGGGCATGCGCGGGCGAGCGGGCTGGGCGGCGACCTGGCCTATGCCGCCCACGTGGCCGAAGCCGCCGAGTATCTCCACGAGGTCCCGGGATTCGACCGGTTGCCCGAGGGACTCCGCAAGGAAATCGTTTGCGACGTCGTCGATCACGTGCGGGCCGAGTGCCCCCACATGACGGCCGATGGACCCTTCCTTGCCGCGAACTTGGCGGCCGGGTTGATTTCGAAGTTCTTCGGCCTCGACGGTCCGGCCATGGTGTTCAATGCCGCCTGCGCGTCGTCGCTCCATGCGCTGGTCCAGGCCGTGCGGGCGCTGCAACTGGGCGACATCGACATGGCCCTGGTCGGCGGGGCCTCGTACTTCCATAGCGACACCCTGGTGTTGTTCTCGCAGGCGTACTCGGTCAGCAATCGCGGCTCGTTTCCCTTCTCCGACGAAGCCGACGGTTTGGTGGTGGCCGAAGGGTACGTGATGCTGGTTCTCAAGACGCTCGATCGGGCGTTGGCCGACCGCAACCGTATCCTTGCCGTGATCCCCAGCGTAAGCATCGCGACCGACGGCCGGGGGAAAAGCCTCTGGGCGCCGCGCAAGGAAGGACAAGTCGAGGCCATGCGCCGCGCCTACGACGACCGGGTGCGACTCGACCGCGTGCAGTACATCGAGGCCCACGCCACCTCGACCGCCTTGGGCGACGCGACCGAATTGTCGGCCTTGCAGGAGGTCTTTTCCGGGCGGCTTCCGCCGGGGGTCAAGATCCCCATCGGCAGCGTCAAGGCGAACGTCGGGCACACGCTCGAGGCCGCCGGCGCCACCTCGATGGCCAAGGTGATCTTGGCCCTGGAACACCGCGTCATTCCGCCGGGCATTGACGATCGGCGCCTCAACACCCAGGTCGATTGGGACCGTCTGCCGGTGTTCGTGCCGCGCCGCGCGATGGAGTGGCCGGCCCCGGCCGACGGCCATCCGCGGCGGGCGGGCGTGAACGCCTTCGGCATCGGTGGAATGAACGTCCACGTGGTGGTCGACGAGTACCTGCCGGGCAAGTCGGCGTCGTGGTATCGGCCCGCCGGGGTTCCCCGTTCGCCCGCCGCGGTGCTTTCGCCGGCCGATCGGGCGATCGCCATTGTCGGCATGGGATCGATCTTCCCCGGCGCGCGGACCCTCGAGGCGTTCTGGGACCTGTTGGTCTCCGGGCGCGACGCGCGGGTCGAGGCGCCTCGCGACCGCTGGAACCCGGCGGTCTATTGCCGCCCCTTTGCCGCGGATCCCTGGACGGTGCCGACCACGCTGGGCGGCTTCGTGACCGATTTCCAGTACGACTGGCGCAAGCACAAGATCCCGCCCAAGCAGATCCAGCAGGCCAGCCCCCTTCAGTTCATGATCCTCGACGCGGTCGATCAGGCGCTCGAGCGGGCGGGATACCATGCGCGGCCGTTCGACCGGCGGCGCACGGGGGTGGTGGTGGGAACGATCTTCGGCGGCGATTTTTCGGGCCAACTGGCCGTGGCCCTCCAGTTGCCCGCCTTCCGCCGCACCTTGGCTCAAGTCATGCGGCGGCACGGCGTGCCGGAATCCACCATCGACCAGACGCAGGCCGCGTTCCAGGAGGTGCTCTTGAAGCACATGCCGGCGCTATTGGACGAGACCGGCAGCTTCACGGCCAACGTATTGGCGTCGCGGATCACGAAGTCGTTCGACTTGATGGGCGGAGGAGTGGCGGTCGACGCGGGGACCGCCTCGTCGATGGCGGCCTTGGCCTGTTCGATCGATCTGCTCCTGGCAAGGCATTGCGACCTGATGATCTGCGTGGGGGCCCAACAGTCGATGTCGCCGGCCACCTACGCCGTGTGGAAGCAGTTGGGGGCCTTGGCCCCGGGACGCTCTCCCGCGCCGTTCGACGCGCGAGCCCAGGGCGCGGTGCCGGGCGAGGGTTGCGGCGTGCTCGTCCTCAAACGCCTGGAAGATGCCCGGCGCGACGGCGACCAGGTCATGGCAACCCTCCGTGGCATCGGCGCGGGATTCGGCCCGTCGCGTGCCCAGGCCATCCAGACCGCCATCAGCCGGGCGATGCGCGCCGCGGGCCTTCGTGGGAGCGACGTGGCCGTTCTGGAAACCCTCGGTACCGGCAACGCCCAACTCGATGCCGAGGAAATCCAGGCGATCGCCCAGGCCTACAAGACCGGCCGGCGCAGAGAGCCGGTCCGGCTGGGCACGGTGGTGGGGCAGATCGGCAATACCGGCGGGGCCTCGGGCATGGCGTCGCTGGTCAAGGCGGCCTTGGAGCTGGACCGGCGCCAAGCGCCCGCCGTCTCGCAGTTGCACACGCCCGCGCCGTTCGTCGTTCAACAGCGTCCGGTCCTCGAACTGCCGCAAGAGCCGGCACCCATCGGCCCTGCCGAGACGTCGCGTGGGGAGATCGCGGCGGTCCAGTCGTGCGGCGGCGATGAAGTCGTGTATCACGTCCTCATGGAACGAGGTGCTCCTGTGATTTCCTCCATGGTTGATGCCAGCATTTCTTCGGTCCAGGAGGCCCCGATCGCGGCGGCCGGCGGCCGTGCGAGGTCGCGGATCCTCTATTTCGACGCCACGGCGCGCCGGCGCGAGGCCATGCGCCGCAAGGCGGCCGACACGCCCGCCGCACGGGCCGTTCCGGCATCGCCCAGTCGAAACGGCAGCGCCGCACGTTCGGTGCCCGAGTCGACGCGCCGCCCGGAAGAAACGGCCCGCGTCGCCACGCCCGCCGCGCCTGCTGCAATGCCGTCTCCGACACCCTCCCAAGGCAGCCGTCCCGGAGCCGGTAGCGCCCCATCGTCCGCCGGCGATCTGCGTGCGATGGCACCGCCCCGGGACGCGAAGCCCGTTGCGGGCAAGCCCCTTGCCGAACCGCCAGCCGAGCCTTTCAAGCCAGAGCGCGATCCGAAAGAGCTGGAGTCGTTCTTGGTGAACTTCGTGGTCGAGCAGACGGGCTATCCGCCGGAAATCGTGGAACTCGATGCCGATCTGGAGGCCGACCTGGGCATCGACAGCATCAAGAAGGCGCAACTGTTCGGCGAGTTGGGCGAGTACTTCGACATCCGGCCGGACAGCAACTTGACGCTGGACGACTTCCCCACGCTGCGCCACGTGCTCGACTACCTGGTGAAGAACCTGGGGGCCTCGGCCGCTCCCGCGCCGGCGACGGCGGCGCTCTCGGCCGCGCCGGCCCAGGCGCCCGCGCCCAGTACGCCGGCG